>CAZCER010000134.1:0-9713 GCA_964497385.1 uncultured Armatimonadia bacterium
GTGCGGGGTCTCCGCGGCGCGAGCCGCCGCTTGGCCGACGTTGGCCGAGGTCGGCGCCTCGCGGTCGGCCGAAGCGTGTGGCGACACACCCCAGCCACCGCCATCACCGCCGCTCGAGGATGGGGACTTGGGCGAACAGCCGCAGACGGCCAACACGAACACGACCATCGCGACGGAGAACGGAACCCACAGGCGACGCGACATCCCGGCACGCCCTTTCGGCGAGGCCGTCCCCTGGCCGGTCTTTGCGTTCGTCACAACCCGATCGGGGCCCTGCGTGCTGCCACCCGCCCTTGACGCGCGCCCGCCTGACCCGACCTGGACACAGCGAACCGAGCCGCGGTGATCGTTCACGTCGTCTGAACCCTTGATCCGCCATGGGGGCGGCCTCCGAGGGATGGTGCGTAACGCATGGTTGGTCTGGTGCTCGTTCTGGGTGCGGTTCTGGGTGGTCCTGGCGTCACGGCGCAGGCGGCGCTGGAGCAGCTCGCTGAGAGGGAGGGGCTCTCCCTCATCGCGTGCGACCTCCCGGCGGAGCCTCTCTACACCGGCGAGGTCGGTGAGCTGTACGCGACCCTCGACGCGGTCGCGGCGGAGTGCCATCTCGAGACGGCGGTGTACCGGGGCATCCTCCTCGCTCGACCTGACCCGGGCGGGACACTCCGCGAGCGGCTCGAGGCGGCGCTCACCGAGAGGGAGCGCGAGCTGCTGCTGCGGGACGAGGGCGACCTCGACACCGTCCCTCCGCTGTGGTGGGAACTCCCCGTCCGCTGCGCGGAGGACATCATCCGCGGCGACCAGTCGGCGGAGGCCTACGCCAGGGCCTTCGAGACCGCCGCCTGGATGGCCGCCCCGGCGCTCGCCGACATCATCGAGTGGTCGGACGCCCTGGCTGGTAAGCGGGTGACGCTCAGGATCGGGCCTGTGGCGGAACTCCGCTTCCTGACGCTCCCGGGCGCGGGGTACGAGAACCCGGACGGCTGGCAGGCGCTCCTCTGCGTGGTCCCCCTCCTGGACCCGACGCCGTACTCGATGAACCTCAAGCACCGTTTCACGCTCGGCCCCGGGGGCGAGTTGCGCGAGAAGGCCGACACGGTGATCGAGGGCTCCCAACTCAAGAGCAAGCGAGACCCGCGGGAGAGCCTGCCTGAGCCCATGGCGCACTCCGGCGTGAAGGTGTCGCTCGACTTCGCGGGCGGGGCGTCCGCCCTTGGGGAAGGCATCGCTTCCGAGTTCGCCGCTCCGGGCACGTACCGAGTGGTCCTCCGCGGCGCGTGGGCGGACGACGCTGCCCGGGCGCTCGCGCTTGTGGGCGGTGCGGCGTTCGAGGATGCTGAGGACGGTCCGCACCCCGTGGCGGAGCCCGGAGCGCGAGACCGCGTGCGGGCCGCGCTCCCGCTACGGTTGCGAGCGACCGCCGCTCTGACCGACGCAGAGCGGGATGTGCTCCGCTACGAAACGCAGCGGGCCTTCTGGAGCGAGTTGCCCGAGGCCGACCGCGAGCGCCTGCGGGCCCCGTGCACCCGCGAGCGCGACCTGTCACCGCAGGCGCAGACGCTGGTGCGGCGCGTCTTCGCCCCGGAGCGGGCCCAGGAAGCGTCGTGGCTTCTCCGCGCCTTGCCGCGCTACGGCGAGCCGGTCCGGCTGTGGCTCGAACTCCCCGCGGACGGGAAGCGAGGGCAGTACCACCTGATCGCGCCAACCCGGGTCGAGACGATCGGCGGCTACGCCTACGCGCGGATCCGGTACCCCGCGCGGCCGGCCGCACAGGATGAGGATCTGCCCTGGGGGGAGGAGTAGACATGAGCGTTCGTGGTGCTCTACATGCCATCGCGCTTGCCGCCGTGCTCGGCCTCGTGTGCCCGCGTTCGTACGCCGCGGAGTCGCTCGAACTACACGATGCCGGCCTGGTGGAGGCCCTCGACCTGCTCGCCGACCGCTACCCGGAGGTGGACTATGTCGTCGCGGGCGACGCTGGCGTCACTCGGAGTGGAACCTACTCCGGTCGAAACAGGGACTGCCTCATCGCAAGCGTCCTCACGGCGTTCCAGACCCGGTGGGTCGTGTTCGATGACCTCTGGATCGTGGAGGCCAACCCGAACCGCATGATGCCTTCGCTCCGAGTGTGGATCGCTCGGTCGCTCCCCGAGGACAGTGAGGAGCGCCGCATCATCGAGAAGGGCGGTGAGATGCAGGAGATCGGCGACGCGATGCTCGTGGAACTCCGCGCTGTGCTCGCGGCCCTCCCCCCGAGACCGGCCGACTTCGAGGGCGAGTTCTACCCGGTCGGGACGGAGGTCGGCCCCGATGACGAGCGCTACGGCCGCTTGCGTGGCCAGGTCGTCTCGTACCTGCTGGCTCTGTGCGGCGAGTACCAGCCGAGCGTCGAGAGCGGTCCGGCCGACGGCCTGAGCGTCGGCGAGAGGGACGGGATCCTCCGGGCACTCAGGGGTGAGGAGCGCGTGGCGGAACTCGGAACGGTGGAGAACCAGCGGGAACTGAGGGGGAGATACGAGGACGGCATACGCCGGTTCGGCATCGGCTACATCCTGGACGCTGGCCTGGACTGGGCCCCGACGCTCGGAGGGCCTGTGTCCGTCCGAGGTTGCGGCACCGTGGGTGACATCCTCGGCCCCCTCCTGGCTCCCCGAGGTGTGGCGCTGGAGGTGGACGAGCCGGTTGGGGCGCGCACGCTCACCGTCAGGGCGGACGACTGTGACGTTGTGCTCCTTGTCAAAGGCTGTGCGGCCGCTATCGGAGCGGGGGGCGAACATGTGGCCTCGACGGACCTGCTCCGCCTGTCCGCACTGCGTCCGGCGGCCTACCACGCCTGGGGCCTATCGGGCCCCGCCTCCCTGTCGCCGCTCGGGGACGCCAGCCCGTTCGGGATTGCCTATGGTCTGAGCGACGCCGAGATCGCAAGTCTCGCGAAGAGGGACGCGGATCTCTCCGAGTGGCCTGCCCTCGCGAGCGTCGTGGGCTACTGCACCCATGGGGCCGGGGCGTCGGCGGCCGGCGTCGACCACCTGCTCACGGACGGTCGCGCGGTAAGGCTTCTGTACCGGGTGGCGGCGGACGGTTCGTCGGTCGTGGACTGCCATCTCGGAACGTATCACTACCGGATGTGGACAGTGGACGGCCCCCGCGATCTGGCGGCTCCGCTCGACTCCCCCGCCTACGCCGAGGCCATCGCGGATCTCGTTTCGCGCGCGCTCGCGGACCGGAGCGCGATCCCCATGCTCCGGAGCGGCAGGGGCTGGAGGTGGGCCGAGGACGCACAGGCGGCGCCGCCCCGAGGCGAGGTCCTGCCGTGCGCGCCGCCGCCGTGAAGCCCCGACCTACCCGCCCATCATCTCCTCCACCACCGGCCTGACGGCCTCGGCCCATGCCTCATAGCCTGCGCCGGTGATGTGGACGTCGTCGCCGCCCATGGTCGTGTGGTTGATCGTCCCGTCCGGGTTCAGGAAGAGCGGACGGAGGTCCATGTAGCGCACGTGGTCCCCGTCCGCGAGCGGCGCGACGCCGGCGTGAAGGGCGTCGACCGCGAGGCGCGTCGGTGAGTCGGGAGTGGCGCCGGTGGGGAACGAACCGAGCAGCAGGATGCGCGCATTCGGCTTCATGGCGCGGATGCGCTCGACGATCGCGCGGGTGCCCTCCGCGACCTCCTCGCCGGTGTAGCGGCCGGAGCAGAGGTTGTTCACCCCGATCATCAGCACGATGACCTTCGGGTCGAGGGGCTCCAGGTTCCCGTGCTCGATCCGGTAGAGGATGTTCTCGGTGCGGTCGCCCGAGATTCCGAAGCTCGCGGCACCGAGAGACCCGAACGCCTTGTCGAAAGCCCTGTCGCCGCCCTCGACCGCGAGGCGCTGCTCCGAACCGGTGAAGCCCTGGGTGATCGAGTCACCGAGGAAGAGGACGTGGATGTCGGCGGCACGCTCCGAGGCGAGCGCGCTCAACTTTTCGAACTGCCCCCACCAGGTTCCCCCGCCCCATCCGGCCTCCTCACCGCGGAACTCGACGCTCGGCGCCGGGATCGCCGCGAAGTTGGGCTTCCGGCCGGTCGCGCGGAGGAGGAAGTCCACCACAGGCGTTAGGTCGTCGGTGTTGTAGGCGGGCGGGTGGTGGCCCATGCCGAGGACGGAGATGACCTCGACCTTGGCCCCGAGGGCGGTGTAGCGCTCGACGAGGATGTCGGTGTTCTCGGCGGGCGGAACGTCCGTATCGGCCGCGCCCACGTAGTGGATGATCGGGATGCGCGCCTCAGCGATCGGCTCAAGGTGGTCGAGCGGGTTCCCGTGGAAGTCGGTGAGGTCCGCTTCGGTGATGCCGTAGGCCTCCAGGCAGCGAGGGAGTTCCTCGGCGTTGCCCGGACCCGCGCCGAGCCCGGCGGGCCAGCTCCGAATGTCGAGCACCGGCGCGTAACAGGAGATCGCCGCGACTTTCTCAGGGTTCTCGGCGGCCCAGTTGTAGACGATGAGCCCTCCGCGGCTGATCCCGGCGAGCACCGGCTTCGGGTTGAGGCCAAGCGCCTGGGTGTAGGGATAGAACTCGTTCCAGATCGAGACCGCCTTGGGAGCGCCGAAGAGGCTCGCGACATCGCAGTAGACGATGTGCCAGCCGTGCTCGAGCATGCCGAGGTCGGCCTGCGGCTCCCACCCGAAGAAGCGGGCGCGCCAGATCCACGGGTGGCCTTCCGCCGCGATCTTCGGCTCGACGATGCGGCACTCGCGGCCGGCGCGTTCGAAGTCGTACTGGCGGTACCCGTGGAACTCGGTGACCGTGTACTCCTCCTCGATCCGCGCGCCAACGTCGTAGTCGGGATCGGTCTCAAAGGACAGCGTCTCGTAGAGCTTCCTCGCGATGAACTCCGCGCCGAAGCCGTTCGGATGCACCGAGTCCGGAACCCAGTCGGAGTGCTGGAGCATGGGAGTGTGGAGGTCCACGACCTCGCAGCCCGTCTCGTAAGCGACCTGCCGGACCATGGGGATCACGCCGTCGCGTACGCGTGAGCCGCAGATGTCGTCTCCCTCGACGAAGCACGGCACGGGGAGACACAGCACGATGCGAGGGTTCGAGGGAAGCGCTTGGAAGGACGCGATGAGGGCCTTGTAGTCCTCGACGAAGCTCTCGACATGGACCCAGTTGAGAGATTTGGTGTCATTGGTTCCGAGCTTGATGGTGACGACGTCGGGCTCGGACGCAAGGGCCTCCTGGTAGGCGGCCTCGTTGACGTAGGGCTTGTCTCCGGCTCGGAGCAGCGTCGCGCCGCCGACCCCGAAGTTCCGCACCTCGTAGCCGTCTCCAAGCAGAGCGCCCAGCAGCGCCGGGTAGCAGTTCCGCTCGCGGTCCTCAACGCCCGACCCGTACGTGATGCTGTCTCCGACGCAGGCGACGCGGACCGGGTTCTCGCGCGGGGTCTGGGCTCCGAACGCGGCGGAGGCGAGGGCGGACAGGGCGAGCAAGGAGCCGGCGGACATGAGCGTTCTCCCCTTCGAGTTTTCTCGAGGGGGAAGTCTAGCCTCACGTCGCCGGGGTGTCCACGCGAGACGGCGCCTCAGCGCGCAGACGCTCCATCTCCTTCGCGTAGCAGGCGGGGCAAATGCTGTGGGTGAGGTCCGCGCCCGCGTGTTCGCGGAGGTACTCCTCGACTCCGTGCCAGTAGCCCTGGTCGTCGCGGATCTGCTTGCAGTAGGCGCAGATGGGCACAAGCTTCACGAGCGTCTCGATCTCTTTCTCGGCGCGCTGGATGTCGCGCTCGTAGCGAGCGCGCGTCGCCGAGAAAGCCACGGAGATGGCCCCATAGGTCAGCATCACGGTCGCCGCGGCGAGGTAGGGGCTGCGGAGGTCGGCGTGCCGTTCGCTCAGGTACACCTGGCCGAAGAACGCCAAAGTGCACACCGTTGCCCAGAGCGCCACGTGAAGCGGGCGGCCCAGCAGGAGCGCCAGCCCGCACGGCATCACGCCCCACCAGTGCAGCACGGCCCCCAGGTTCCCGGTGGCGCGGACCGCCGCGGTCATCTCCCAGAGCACGATCGTGCCGAGCACCGCGACGGCGAGCGGCCCGCTCCGGTGCACGTGGATGAGAAGAAGACTCGCGGCAAGCAAGGCCAGCGCGATGCAATACGTGGGCGCCAACGTCATGTAGCCCGTCGTGACCTGGCGCACGCCGTACACCACCGTGACCAGGGCCGCCAAGAGGGTCAGGAGGACGCTCGCTCGCAGGCGCTGCAGGTCCCCCGGAGACGGCTCCGGGGGGCGCTGGCCTATGATGGGATCCGTGATCGCGCACGCCACGCGGATCACGGCGGTGTTGCATCGGTCGTCTGGCACGCCTCCGCCACCTCAATCCTGTGCCCGGCCGCTGCGAACCGAGGACGGCCTTCTGTGGACTCCTTTTCGGTACGGCGGGACAGCAGCCTCCGCCGTCGTTCGTCGGCCTACTCGACCCAGAACAGGTCGTTCTGCGTCGCAAGCGCCTCCGCGTAGGTCTTCTCGCGGTAGTGGCCGGGACCGCCCGAGTCCAGGACCAGGAAGGCGCCCCCGCCGGGCTCGGCCGGATCGTCGAGGTACCCCACGAACAGCACGCTGTGGTCGGCGCCCGCTGCGACGGGGTAGCCTGCGTCGAGGGTAGCCTTGGTCTGTGCGAACTCCTCATCCGTGAGGCCCTGCGGGGTGCCGTAGGGCTTGATCCAGTGGACCCGGAGGTCCATGTCGCGGTAGGTCGCGGCCGTGGCCATGGCGTCAGGCGAAGGCGGCTGAGACGGATCGACCTTCTCGCGGTAAGGCATCTCGTCCTGACGACAGATCCCGTGCAGGCGGTAGCCCTCGAGCGCGTTGTGGAAGAAGTGTCCGTCGCCGTTCGGCTCCCCTGTCACCTGGTGGCCGGCCCAGTTCAGGAACTCGACGCTCAGCCGCACCGGCTCGCCCGTGCGACGCGCGACCGCCCACTCGAGCGCCTCGACGGTCGTGAACACGGAGCACGTTGGGCGAGCGCCCTGCCCGCGCGGCGTGAGGCCCAGGCGCTCGAACTCCGGGATGAGGTCCACCGCTTTCGAGCGAGCCTCGAGCGCCCGGCGCCAGTCGAGGCGCGTGACGCTCGCGTCGGCCCCCCCGCACGCCAGCACGGAGCCGTCGGGTGAGAAGGCGAGCGAGGCGCCGCCTACGCGCAGCGCGCGCAGGAAGAGGCCGGACCCGGCGTCCCATAGCCGGACGAAGCCGTCCGCCGTCCCGGTCGCAAGAGTGCTTCCATCCGGTGAGAACGCGACGGCCGTGACGGCGCCCGAATGGGCGAATGCCGTACTGAGCACGTGCGGTCTCGCGGCCTGCTCCGGCGCCACGACCGCCATGCCTGCCGCGCCAACGATCGACCCTAAGTGATGCAACGAACTCCTCCTCTTCGGTGCGGCCGCTACGTGGCCACAGTTGGAACGACTACGACGCTGTCGCGAAGCCCCTCGGCCGACACGGCAACCCGTATCTCACCGGCCTCAGGGCGGGACTGCACGAACGCAAGAAGCCGGCCCTTGTGCGCCTTCTTCACGTTCGAAGTGCACGACTCATGGCTGAACTGGTCGCCGTTCTCGAGCCCGAGCAGGCGCCCCGAGCCAGTGACCGTGCAGGTGATCGGCGTCGCCGCGTCGCGGACGCGCGCGCCCGACTCGTCGACGACCGCGATCTCGATGTGCGCCACATCCCTGCCGTCGGCGCTCAGTTCGGACGCGTCGAGGACGGCGAGTACTTGCGCAGGCGGCCCGAACGCGGGAAGCGCGTGCTCGCACCGGATGTCTCCACCGACCCTCCCCACGGCGCGCAGAGCGCCCGGCGCCGCCTCCGGGCGCAGCATGCGTTCCGGCGGGACCGGGCGCTCCCCGAGGGAACGGTCATCCACGAAAAACTCGACGGTCTCGCAGTTTGAGAAGCAGACGACGCCCTGGTCGTCCTCGTCGAGGCGCACCATCGGGTCGTCGGTCCACAGCGCCTTCCGATGCCAGTACCGAGGCTTCGGGAAGGCCGCTAGGTCCAGACACCCGGCCTGGCTCCCGCGGTTCGGCCATGCGCCGGCCTCGCCGAGGAAGTCGATTCCGGTCCAGAGGAACTGGCCGCAGATGGAGTCGTTCTCGGAGACGGCGCGCCACTGCTCCGTGCGATGCCCATTCTCGCTGCCGTAGATCACGCGCGTGGGATGGGCGGCGTGGTCGGCGGCGTAGCGCCGCTCCTGGTAGTTGTAGCCCGCCACGTCGAGCACATCGGTGAAGAGGCAGGTCTCGACGGCCTGCACCGCCGAGGTCACCGGGCGCGTCGGGTCGAGTTCGTGGGTCAGGTCGGTGAGGCGCTCCGCGATCCGGAGGAGTTCCTCGGAGTTCGGAGGGTACGCGTCGTTCGGCATGTCGATCTCGTTGCCGATGCTCCAGAGGACGATGCTCGGGTGGTTGCGGTCCCGGAGGATCATGTCCTCGAGGTCGGCCTCATGCCACTCCTCGAAGGCCTCGAAGTAGCCGTCCTCGGTGTACTGGCCCTTGCACCAACCGTTGGTCCACTTCTTCTTCCCGAGGCCCCACTCATCGAAGGCCTCATCCATGACGAGGAAGCCCATGGAGTCACATAGATCCAGGAGCCCGGGGTCGGGCGGGTTGTGCGAGGTGCGGATCGCGTTGCAGCCCATCTCACGGAGAATGCGCAGCCGCCGCTCCCACGCCCGCGCGGGCACGGCGGCCCCGAGGGCCCCCGCGTCGTGGTGTACGCAGACGCCCTTCATCTTCAGGCCGACGCCGTTCAGGGCGAAGCCGGCGTCCGGGTCGAAGTCGAACCAACGGATCCCGAGCGGAGTCTCGGTGCGATCGAGGCACTCACCGTCACGCGTGAGTTCGGTGCGCACGCAGTAGAGGGTCGGCGATTCGAGGGACCACAGCCGCGGATCCTCCAGGACCGCCGCCTGACGCAGCCCCGCGGTGCCTCCCGCGCCCAGCGGGAGTCGGCCGTAGAGGACAGCCACCTCCTCGCCGGCCGGATCCACGACCGAACTCACCACCTCGACCTGCGCGGGCTCGTCCGAGCCGTTCACGACGGTTGTCTCAACGTGAACGATGGCGCGCTCCTCGGAGACCTCGGGGGTGGTCACGAACACGCCGTACCGTCCCAGACGAACATGATCGGTAACCGCGAGATGCACGTCCCGCGTGATGCCTGACCCCGTGTACCAGCGCGAGTCAGCGTAGCGCGAGTGATCCACGCGGACCGAGAGCACGTCGCCTTCCTCACCGAACCGGAGGTGAGGCGTGAGTTCGTAGGAGAAGGACGCGTAGCCGTAGGGGCGTTTCCCGAGGTAGACGCCGTTGCACCACACCTCCGAGTTGCAGTACACGCCGCCGAAGTCGATCGCGACGCGCGCCCCGCGCACGCTCTCCGGCAGGCGGAGCGTGCGCCGGTACCAGCCGATCCCACCGGGGAGATACCCCGTGCAACTGGCGAGCGAGGCATCGAACTCGCCCTCGACGCTCCAGTCATGCGGGAGTTCGACCTCTCGCCAGGCCGCGTCGTCATACTGCGGGAGGGCGGCGCCCGGCGCTTCACCAAGGTGGAATAGCCATCCGGTGGTCAAGAGACTCCTTGAGGGGACGTGGACCCGGCTCTCCGGCATCGCGTCGCGCTCCTCTCCGATTCCGCTCGCACGGAGCTTCCATTCGGCCAGGCGCCCCCGAACACCCTTCGAAACG
>CAZCER010000135.1:0-2146 GCA_964497385.1 uncultured Armatimonadia bacterium
CGGCTCGGGTACGCCTGCGGGCCGACCGACCTCATCGCGGCGATGACCAAGATCCACCAGTACACGGCTCTGTGCAGCTCGGTGCTCACCCAGCACGCCGCCGTCGAGGCGCTGCGGAACGGCGAAGCCGAGGCGCAGCGGATGCGCGGAGAGTATGCACGGCGCAGGCCGCTGATCCACCGTCGCCTGAACGAGATGGGGCTCGACTGCTTCGAGCCGCGCGGGGCGTTCTACTGCTTTCCGTCCATCCGGCGCACGGGCCTCACAAGCCAGGAGTTCGCGATGGGGCTTCTCGAGGCCGAGAAGGTGGCCGTCATCCCCGGCACGGCGTTCGGGGAGTGCGGAGAGGGCTTCGTGCGCTGCACGTACGCGACCGCCCTCTCGAACATCACCGAGGCGATGGACCGGATGGAGCGGTTCGTGCGGGCGCTGTAGCCAACGTCCCTGCGTCAGAGCGACACCGGGCGTACGCGGAAGTACGCCGCAGCGGGACGGAACCGTGTCGCCATCGCCGGCTGACGCCGGACCGGCCGGGGCGAACCGCGTCTGGCTCAATCTCCGGCCGGCTCCGCGTCAGAGGTACGCTGAACCGCTCAGTTCAGAGCGAAGAGCGTCGCGTTCAGGATCTCGGGCGTGTCGTTGCGGTACCACTTGGCGTGTCCGTCGGCGAAGTTGAAGTTCGCTCCGTTGTTGTGGATGTAGCTTGCCACGTCTCCTCCGGGAGCGAAGTAGCCGTCGTTCAGGGTCTCGCTCTCATCGACGAGGAGCACCGTCGTGGCCGGGTGGGCGAATGCCGCCAGCTTCTCCATGTTCGCCCAAGCGTTCATCGTGTAGCTGAGCGTTTTGGCTTCGCCGTGCGGGTCGGAAGGGCAGATGTAGATCTGCTTGCTCTTGATGTAGGGGATGAGGGAGCCGTTCGGCACGAGAACGCTCCAGTCGGTGATTGGGGCGTTTCCGGGCTCACACCAGACCCAATGGGCGGGCTGGTTGTAGGGCGAGCCGAAGAGCCGCCAGTCAAGAGGCGCCGCACCGGGGAGCCTCTCATCGTAGTCTTGGGTGTAGGCCATGACGGCCGTACCGAGTTGGCGGGTGTTCGAGAGACACGACGTCTGTCGGGCCTTCTCTCGGGCCTTGGCGAATACGGGGAACAGGATGGCGGCCAGGATGGCGATGATGGCGATGACGACGAGTAGCTCAATGAGCGTGAAGCCGCGCTTCCGCACCGGAAACCCCTCCTTCTGAGGTGTGGGAAGCCGCGCCGGGGGGCGCCTGTTGCGCCGTGCGGTCTTTGGGCTCCCCATCGGTCTCAGATTCCTCACATCTTGTACGAAACCTTGGTACATTTCGCGCACATCTCGTGATGTGACGGCGGCCGCGTCTCCGGCGCTGTGGGCGGCGACGTAGGAGTCCGCGTCTCCCGCGGGAACCTGCAACCCGGGAGCCGGACCGCGAGCGCCCGGCAGCCGGACAGGAGAATCGCATGGCACGCATAGGTGTGGGAGTTCTCTCATTCGCTCATGGTCACGTGGGTGCGTACTGCCATCAGATGAAGGGTTTCGACGAGGTCAAGCTTGTCGCGGCATGGGACGCGAAGCCGGAGCGGGGCAAACGGAACACCGAGGCGTTCGGGATGGAGTTCGCTGCGTCTCCAGAGGCGTTGCTCGCCAACCCGGACATCCAGGCGGTTTTCGTCGCATCCGAGACGAGCGAGCACGCGGGTCTCGCGGTCGCGGCGGCGGAGGCGGGCAAGACCGTCATCATCCAGAAGCCGCTCGCGTTCCGCCTGGAGGAGTGCGACCGCATCATCCAGGCGGTGCGCAAGGCGGGCGTGCGCGCGACGGTCGCGTACCAGATGCGGTTCGACCCCGCGAACCTCGCGATGCGCAAACTGGTGCAGGACGGGACCCTCGGCCGGATCGGGCTTCTTCGGAGGCGGCACTGCATCGGCGTGCTCTTCAGCCCGGAGTTCACCCAGAACCCCGAGTCGCGCTGGCACATCCAGGCCGAGACGAATATGGGCATGGTGATGGACGACGCGTGCCATGCGGCGGACTTCGTGTACTGGGTTCTCGGCATGCCGGTTTCCGTGATGGCCGAAATCGACAACGTTCTCACGAACATCGCGCCTGACGACACCGGCGTGCTC
>CAZCER010000135.1:2156-9667 GCA_964497385.1 uncultured Armatimonadia bacterium
TTCCGGCATGAGTCGGGGGCCATGTCGACGATCGTGAACACCTCGGTGACCCTCGCCGCGATCAACACCACGGAGATCTACGGAGACAAGGGCGTCGTCGTCCAGGACTACGGTGACGGACCCTCGTGCGGGCCGCCCCGTCCGGAGGGCTCCGTGGCGGTGAAGCACTTCGACTCGGCCGAGCCGGGCAAGGGCTTCCAGCCGCTCGACATCGCCATTCCACCAGGCGGCCACGGCGACCGCATCCACGCGGTCGCTCGCCCGATGGTGGACTGGCTTCTGGACGAGAACGCCCCGGCCCCGTGCCCGCTCGAGGAGGCGCGGTGCTCCGTGGAGATGGTCCTCGGGGCGTACGAGTCCGCGCGGACCGGCCAGCGCGTGACGTTCCCGATAGGGTAGGCCGGACGCGCCCACGGCGGCGCGCGCTTGCGACGGAAACAGGAGACCAGCCATGTCCGAAGGACTCACGAGACGAAGCCTCATCGCGGGCGGCGCGGCCGCGCTCGGGGCGATGAGCATGACCGCGGCCCAGGCGCAGCGTGTCGTCGGGGCAAACGATCGGATCCGCGCGGCATTCATCGGAGTCGGAAACCGCGGGGGGCAGCTTCTCAGCGCCGCGCTCCCCAACGAGGATCTCGACATCGTGTGCGTGTGCGACGCCTATCGACCGTTCATGCGCGAAGCGCGGACGAAGGTGGGCGGCGCCTGTGAGATGGAGGCTGACTTCCGGAAGATCCTCGAGCGAGACGACATCGACTGCGTCTTCATCGCCACGCCCGACCACTGGCACGCCGCGCAGACCGTCATGGCGTGCGACGCCGGCAAGGACGTGTACGTCGAGAAGCCTCTCTCGGTGACGATCCGCGAAGGGCAGCGCATGATCGCGGCGGCGCGCCGCAACAACGCGGTTGTGCAGGTTGGGATCCAGCGGCGGGCGTCCTCGTTGATGCCGAAGCTGATCTCGGCCATCCATGATGGGACGTTCGGCAAGATCGTCTTCAGCCGGTCGTACCGCATCACGAACATGTGCCCGGAGGGGATCGGGATCTCCGAAGAGACGGAAGCGCCCGACGGTCTCGACTGGGACATGTGGCTCGGACCAAGGCCGTTCCGCCCGTATCGCACGAACATCCACCCCTACAAGTTCCGCTGGTGGCGAGAGTTCTCGTCCCAGCTCGCCAACTGGGGCGTCCACTCCTTTGACCTCATTCGTTGGCTCATCGGCGAGGAGGCTCCGACCGCGGTCTCGGCGCACGGCGGCGTCTATGCCGTGAACGACTCGCGGGACATCCCCGACACCATGCTGGCCACCTACGAGTTCGCCTCGGGGCGGCTCATGGAGTTCGGGCAGTTCGAGACCATGAGCAATGGGATGAACAAGGGCCTCGTCGAACTCCGCGGCACACTTGCGACACTGAACGTCGATGCGGGCTACTACGAGATCCTACCCGAGAAGGCAGGGCAGTTCGGCGCCCCCGCGCCGCTGCCCGAAGCGGGGACCGTCAAGGACGAGAACGCGGTACGGGACTACACCGTGCCGCACATACGGAACTTCCTCGACTGTGTGAAGTCGCGCGAGACGCCGTTCTGCGACGTCGAGGTGGGCCACCGCTCGACCGTCTTCGCGCATCTCGGCAACATCGCGCTCGAGACCAAGAGCCGCATCGAGTGGGACCCGCAGACCGAGCGCATCACCAACAACCGTAAGGCCAATGACCTCTTGCATTACGAGTACCGGGCGCCGTGGGTGCTGGGGTAGGCCCCGGATGCAGCAAGCGCGCCGGAGGGGCCGAGCCGGCCTTGTCGCCGACTTCATGCGACAGTCCACGCCGCCTCTCCGGCGGGCGCTGGAGGAACCTCATGCATCTGCCGATCCGTTGCGCGCTTGCCCTTATCCTCCTGACGACGGCCTCGGCGGCCGAGGTGCTCGTGGACGCCGACTTCGGCGACGCCGACCAGCCGGTCAGCATCACGACCCCGGACGGCCTCACCGATGTAGCCGGCGCCCTGCCACAGGGCTGGGGCGACAACTCCACCTGGCAATCGGACATCGCCATCCGCTACGAGCCGGCCGAGGAGAACGGGAGGCGCTTCCTCCGCGTTCGCGTCGTGCGGGGCGGCGTGCTTCAGCTTGCGCACAGTCTTGGTGAGATGGCCGAGGCCTCCTTCCTGCGCCTAACGGCGGAGGCGCGGAGCGACTCGGGCGGCGCGCCCGACTTCCGGATCCGCTTCGACGGCCCCCCGTACACATCGCCGTGGGAGACCTCGCCCAACTTGAGCCCCGAGTGGCGCGAGTATTCCTGGGACATCCGCCTCGACCCGCAGCCGCAGTCGATCCGCCTACAGATCGGCCACCAGGGGCCGGGCTCGTTCGACCTCGGGCGCGTCCGCCTGGAACGCTTCACTCGGGACGAACTCATCGCCGAGACCCGCGCGAAGCACCCGGAGGCCGGCGAGGGGAACCTGGCGCGGATCACGCGCTTCCCGCTGGGCCTCCCGATGGGTTGGTTCCTCGATCGCGAGGACGACGACGCGACCGTGATCGTTTCGAGCGACTCGCAGGTCTCTGGCCCAAGCGGCTCGCCCGCGATGCGCGTCTCGGCGCCCGGCCCGTTCCGCCTGAACACGGCGCCCTTCGCGGTCCCCTGGAGCTTCGATAAGCACACGGCAAGCATCAGCCTGAGGGGCCAAGGGGCGGCGCGACTCATCGTTCTGGCCGATCGCGGGCGGCAGATCGCGTGGCAGCCTGTGGAACTCACCGGAGAGTGGCAGCGGGTGAGCGTCACCTTCGAGCCGGTGCTTGCGGGTGGGGTGCACGGTCTGCGCATCGAGGGCTCGGGCGAACTCCTGCTCGATGGGCTGCAGGTTGAGCGCGGTGAGACGGCGACTCCATACCGGCCGGCCGGCCCGTGCGAGGTGGTGCTCGCGGCGCCGCCCTCGGAGGTCTCGGCCGCGCGCGCGCAGTTCGAGGACGAGCCCGCGGTCGTGGACTACGCGGTCACGGGCGCGGAAGCGGCGACGCTCCGCATGAAGGTGACCAACCTGTACGGCGACAGCGTAGACCTGCCGCCCGTGCCGCTCACGGGGGACGGTCTCCGGGTGGGCACGATCGACTACTCGGCGGCGGCGCAGCCCGCGTATGGCGGCTTCCGGATCGAGGCGCGGGTGGAGGACGCCCAGGGCACGGCTCTCAGCGAACCGTACGAGGTGGTGCTCTACCGGTTGCGCAGGCCGCGGTACTGGGGCAAGGACGCGCCGGACTCGCCCTTCGGGGCGCACACGCTCCCGGCGACCCGGCACCTGTTGATGGCGAAGCTTGCCGGCGTGAACTGGGTCCGCTTGCACGACGCCGGGATGCAGTACGTGGGTTGGTCTTGGGTCGAGCCGGAGAACGGCCAGTGGACCTTCTTCGATGCGGAGATCGCGCGGTACCGGAGCGCGAACCTGATGATCTGCGGGCAGCTCGAGACGGCGCCCTACTGGGCGACCGGCTACCCCCAACCGTGCAGCGGCTACTGGGACCGCTGGTACCAGCCGTCGAACCTCGACGACTGGTCGGAGTACGTGCGCCGGATCACGGAGCGCTACCGCGCGGAGATCCGTGCGTGGGAGGTCTGGAACGAGCCGTGGGGAGACTTCTGGGCCCTGTACGATCCCGATGGCGACAACCAGCGGAGACGGAGTGACACGGCCGACGCCGACTACGCGGCGCTCCAGGCCGCCGCGTACCGGGCGGCCAAGGCCGTGGACCCCGACCTGACCATCGTCGGGTTCAACAGCTACGGGGGCTACAACGGCAAAGAGTGGACCGCCGGCGTGCTCGCGCACGGTGGGTGGGACACGTGCGACGTGTTCTCCTACCACAAGTACACGAGCGCGACGCTCGGCTACCCGGGCGACGACGTGACCGGGCAGGGGCTCGCACACGCCGCCGAGCCGATCGTCACGGAGCGCGGCGGTCTCGGCAAGCCGGCTTGGATGAGTGAGGGCACGATCACACCGTGCTCCACCTGGGACGGCCTCGCGCTCCACAGCCTGCCCTACCCGAACACCGATGACTACCTGACGACCGCGGATGACACCGCGCGGTACGTGATCTCGACCCTGAGCGGAGGCGTCGAGCGCCTCTTCCTCTACACCATGCATGGGCTCGACTACTACCACGGGAGCGCACAGCCCGCGTGGCGGGCGCTTCTCACGAACGACGGCTGCCTCCACCCGGCGGCTGCGGCCCACTCGGCCCTCGCGTGGTTTCTCGAGGACGCCAAGTTCGTGCGCGTGACCGAGGTGAGCCCGGGCGTGTTCGCGTACCTCTTCGCGGGCGACGGACGGGCCATTGCCGCCCTCTGCCCCAAGGCCGGCCATGCGGAGTATGACGTGCCGGAGAACCACGAGGCCTTCGACCTCTTCGGCAACCCGCTCCGCGAGCGAGCGGTTGGGGGCCAGGTGGTCTATGCGCTCGGGGCGGACGCCGAGCACCTGGAAGAGGCTCTGATGCGGCGGTAGCCTCAGTGGTTCGGCGGCAGGAGGGTCGCCGAGACGCCGGTCCGTCGCGCCATGACAGGAGAGAACCACCATGCACGCGGGCTGGACGCTGGCCGGAGCGCTTCTCATCGTGAGTCAGGTGAGCGCCCTTCAGGAAACGGAGGCTCCCGAAGTGCGAGCCATCAAGGACAAGACCCTCGTGGTGTGGGTCGCTCCGGCGAACCTCGAGCAGCGCGGCGGCGGGGTGCTGAGCCTCGGCGCGACCTCGGAGCACTTCGACGCGATCGTGTTCGGGGAGATCGAGCCCGGCCGCTGGATGGCGGGCAGCGACTTCTTCCGCCGAACGCGGCAGGACCAGTCGGCTTGGCCCGCCGAGACGGCGGACCCGGGCGACTTGGTGCGCGTCGCGGTCACTTACGAGGGACGCGTCGTGACGGTCCACCGGGATGGCGAGGAGTATGCCCGCTACGAGATGACCTCCGACCCGGCGGAGTTCACGACCGAGAGCCTCGTCACTCTCGGCCTCCGCCACCTCGGCGCCCAGAACGGCTACTTCGCCGGCCGCATCGAGGAGGCCCGCATCTACGACCGGGCCCTTACGGCCGACGAGGTCCGCTCGCTCGAACCTGACTCCGACGCGGGGCCGGAGCCGCTCGCATGCTGGACCTTCGAGGGCGGCGGCACGGCCGACACCAAGGGCGCCTTCCCCGACGGGACGCTGATGGGCGGGGCGAGGGTCGAGGAGGGGGCGCTCGTGCTCGACGGCGTCTCCGGGTGCATGCTCGTGCGCAAGCCCATCTCCGTGGTCCGCGAGCAAGGCGGATGGCCGAACTACCACATCACCGCCCTTGAGGACGAGGGCATCGCCTGCCCCTATGACTCGAACGGGTGCATCTACTGGAACAGCCGCTACCACCTGATGTACATCTTCCAGCGCGCGGACGGCGGCCACTGCTGGGGGCATGCCTCCAGCCCGGACCTCGTGGATTGGACCTTCCACCCGACCGCGCTCGAGCCGAGACCGGGCGACCCCGACCGCGGGATCTTCAGCGGGAACGCCTATCTCAACAAGGACGGCGTCCCGATGCTTTGCTGGTTCGGTGTGGAGTCGGGCGTCTGCGTCGCGACCGCGACGGACGACGATCTCATCGGGTGGGAGAAGCACCCCGCGAACCCGATCATCCCCATGCCCAAGGAGGGCGAGCCCGGCTTCGGCGTCTACACGGTCTGGGACCCGTACCTCTGGCTTGAGGGTGATACCTACGTCTGCCTCCTCGGCGGGAACAAGCTCCCCAGCGGGCACGACACGCTCTACGTCTGCACCTCGCCCGACCTCGTGAACTGGACGCCGCTCCATCCTCTGTATGAGGGGAACCTCGACTGGCGCCGGCTCGATGAGGACTGCTCCTGCCCCGACTTCTTCCGCCTCGGGGACCGGCATGTTCTGATGTGCATCAGCCATGCGGTCGGCGCCCGCTTCTACGAGGGGCGGTTCGACGCGGACGAGATGCGCTTCTACCCGGAGACGCACGTCCGGATGAACTGGCCGGGCGGGATGTTCTTCGCGCCCGAGAGCCTCGAGGCCCCGGACGGCCGCCGCGTCTTCTGGGCATGGGTCACCGACCCGCGCGTGCGACCGGCGCAGGAGCCCACGGGTTCGGGCTTCCAGAGCCTCCCACGCGTGCTCGACTTCTCGGCCGATGGCACGCCGCTCATCACGCCGGCCGGCGAACTCGAGGCCCTTCGAGGCGAGCACCGCGCGGTCGAGAGCATCGCCCTACCGGCCGGCGAGACGGTCGAACTCCCGGACATCCGGGCCCTGCACACCGAGTTGCTCGTCGAGATCCAGCCTGGTGACGCGGAGTCCGTCTCGCTCGCTCTTCGCTGCTCAGCGGACGGCTCGGAGGAGACGCTCGTCCGTTACATCACGGCCGAAGGCGTGCTCCGCGTCGATGTGTCGCGCTCGACGCTCCGGGACGACGTCGTCTACGGCTCGCCTCCCTTCACCGCGTACGGGCTTCAGACCGTGGAGGGCGCGAACTCGATCGCGACCTTCGACGCCCCGCTCACACTCGGTGAGGACGAAACGCTCCGTCTGCGGGTGTTCGTGGACGGCCCGATGCTCGAGGTCTTCGCGAACAACCGCCAGTGCGTCACCCAGGTCGTGTTCCCGAAGGACGCCACCGCCGATCGCGTGCGCCTCCGCGCCGAGGGCGGCTCGGCGAGTCTCGTCTCCTGCGAGGCGTGGCAGATGCGCGGGCTGACGATCAGGGATGAGAGGTAGGGGGAGCGTCCATCTCCTCCAGGCAGAGCTGGAGCACCTCGCGCAGGTTCGCGTGCAGCTCGTCGAGCGTGGCGGCCTGCGTGTGCGCGCCGTGGACGCCCGGAACAGTCCCGACGTAGAGGTCGGTTTCCGGATCGAACTCGATGGTGGCCGTGAAGGTCATCGCGGCGGACCTCCCCGCGTGGCGCGCCGTTGCGCCGCCTGATGGGTACAATACCCTCGGGCCCGCGCAGGCGCAAGCTGGCCGCTCCGGCCGCCCTCCCGTCCGGGGGAGGTTCCTCCCCACTCGCGGGGAAGCGTGCGTTCGAACAGCTACGGAGAGGCGTGAACTCTATGCTCAAGGTTGGGATCGTAGGGCTCGGAGGCATCGGAAACCGGCACGCGCAGGTCTACACGGCGCACCCGGAGGTCAAGCTGGTCGCCGTCTGCGACATCATCAAGGAGCGCGCCGACGCGGCCGCGGAGCGGTACGGGGCGAAAGCCTACTACACCGTGAAGGACATGCTCACGGCCGTGGAACTCGATCATTGCTCCATGTGCACCGCAGGCAGCGAGAACGGCGGCGACCACTACGCCGCGACCATGGAACTCCTCGACGTCGTGCCGAGCGTGCTCGGTGAGAAGCCCATCTCGAACAACATCCTCCATGCCCGCGAGATGGTCGCGAAAGCGAAGGAGAAGGGCGCCCACTACGGCATCAACCTGAACCACCGCTTCACGCCGCCGACGCGCCGTATGAAGG
>CAZCER010000136.1:0-9667 GCA_964497385.1 uncultured Armatimonadia bacterium
ACCTAGCCCGCCCTGCCCTTTTTGTGGCAAGCAGAGACTTCCGAGAAGCGCTCTATGTCATCGCGCGGAGGCCCCACGACTCCGTCAACGAGCACGTGCTTGGTCTTCCCGTTCACGACGCCGTACGCCGCCCGCTGGCCGTCTGGTGAGAAGATCGTTGGCCCGATGCCCTCATAGGAGACGCCCGGCTCCCCATCGACCACCGTCCGGAAACGCCCCTCGGGGTCGCGCTCGACCCATGCCGCATGTCCGCCGTGGCCCGACAGCACAATGCTGTCCTCGACGATGGTCTTCGCCGGGTAGCGCTCTGCGCCCATCACGAGGACGCGCCCCTCCGGGGCATCGGCCAGGTAGGCCACGGTCTCGCCGTTGGCGGTGATCGCGAGGCTCTCCGGCCGGATGCGCTGGAAGACCTCGCCCGTCTCGCTGCCGGAGCCCCGGACGACGTCCACGCGAGCGCCGTCATCGGTCTCAATGACGGACGCCGTCGCGACGGCGCCGTCGGCATAGACAGCCTTGGTGATCCGCTCGAGGACAACATGGACCAGGTCCTCGCTGACCTCCAGATCGGCCGTGTCCGCCTGCGGATGCACGTCGAGATGGATGGCCGTCCGAGAGAGACGCCACATCGCTAGCCCGATGTAGACCGCGAACGCCGCCCCGAGCGCAGCCGCCGACACCACTACCCAGAGCTTCCACTGTCTCATGTCGCCATCTCCCCGAAGGCCGAGCCAGGACGGGACCTTCACGCGCGCCCCTCCCCGTCGCCCTGAGCCGCCGGCCTGCTGGAGCCGGCGCGCCGAAGAGCGACGGGGAGGGGTTCGTCCGCCCTACACCTTCCACGGCGCCCGCATCTGCGGTGTGAGAAGCGCGTTCGCGGCCGGGTCGTCCTTCACGCGCTCCATGACCGGGTCCCACTCGAGCGGCCGGCCGAGCTTCATCGCGAGGTTGTTCAGGTGGCAGATCGACGCCGTCCGGTGCCCGATCTCCGCGCACGCGAACGGCTTCTCGCCCGACTTCACGCAGTCCAGGAAGTTCCGGTGGTGGTCCGGTGTCCGTCCGAGTTGGATCTCGTCGTCGCCGATCTTCTCCTCGAGGAGCGACGGCCGCGAGGCCTCGAGCGCTCCGCCGTGGACGTGGATGAAGATCCAGCCGTCGGACCCCTCGAACCTGAGCCCGCGCGGCTCATCGGTGCTCCCGATCATCTCAAGGCCGTTCGCGTAGGTGTTCACGAAGCTGTAGTCCCAGTAGGTGTCGTACAGCCCGCCGGGAGTCTGCACGCCCGTGGCCTCGATGTGCACCGGGCCGGTGTCGTCCATGCCGGCCCCGAGTTGCGCGAGATCGATCACGTGCGCGCCGCGATCGGTCATCTCCCCGCCTCCGTGCGCGAGGATGAAGCGCCACCAGAAGTGGCAGCTCGCCCCGCTGTAGTCACGCATCGGCGTGTGCCCGAGCCAGAAGTCCCAGTCAAGACAGTCCGGGATCGGCTCGGCGGGCGGGACGCTGGTGAGCTGCCGAGCCTGCTGATGGTGCCCATCCGAGCACGGGAGGTTCACACGGATCGTCTTGAGATCGCCGATCCGCCCGTTCCGCACGAGTTCGCACGCGTAGCGCACGTTCGGATTCGAGCGCTCGTGGCTTCCGGTCTGCAGAACCACGCGGTTCGCGTTCACCGCCTTGCAGATCGCCCTGCCCTCGCCGATCGAGTTCGCGAGCGGCTTCTCGCAATAGACGTGCTTCCCCGCGTTCGCCGCCGCGACAGAGATCAGCGCGTGCCAGTGGTCCGGAGTCGCCACGCAGACCAGGTCCACATCTTCGTGGGCCAGCAGCTCGCGGAAGTCCGTGTAGGCCGTGCAGCCCTTGTAGCCGCGCCCCGCCTGCTGTCCGTAGTGCTCCTCCACGCGGCGCTTGCCCGCGTCCCTGCCCTGGCCGTCCCGGGTCGCGCCGGAGTCCACGTCGCAGACCGCCACGACCTGCACGTCCTCCTGGCCCAGAAACCAGCCCATGTTGCCCATGCCCATCCCGCCGAGGCCGATGCAGCCCATCGTGAGGCGCTCGCTCGGAGCGGTGGCGCCGTCCTGTCCGAGAGCCGATGACGGGATGATGGTTGGGATGGCGAGCGCCCCTGCCGTCACGGCCGACGCGCGCTGTACGAACTGCCTGCGGGTGATCCCCGACTTACCGGGCATCTGCGACTCCTCTCACGTGCCTGCCTGTGTGTCACTGCCAACGCGCGATTCGGCGGGCTGAGGCGGGGTCCCTCCGCCAACTGAGAGGGCTCAGTCCTTCAGCGCCCCCGCCGTCATCCCCTGGATGATCACCCTCTGGAACGCGAAGAACAGGATCAGGAGCGGCACGGAAGCGATCACCGCCCCGGCGAGGATCGCGCCCAGGTTCCCGCTGTACTGACCCTGGAACTCCGCGAGCCCCACGGGCAGGGTCTTCCATCGCTGTTCCGTCACGAGAACGAGCGCCATCGGAAACTCGTTCCAAACCCAGACGCCCTGCACGATCGCCACCGCCGCGAGCCCCGGTCGCGACATCGGCATCACCACATGCCACCAGATCGAACCCTCCGAGCAACCGTCGATCCGCGCCGCGTCCTCGACCTCGCGTGGAACCGAACTGAAGTACGCGGTCAGCAGCAGCACCGAGAGAGGCATCCCGAACGCGATGTACGGCCCGATCAGCGCGAGCGCCGTCCCATGGATCCCCACCCGAGCGCTCAGGATGTAGAGCGGGATGAGCACCGCATGCGCGGGGACCATCATCCCCGAGACGATGAGCGTCCGCAGCCACCCTCGCCCCGCGAACCGCAGCCGACTGAACGCGTACGCCGCGAGCGACGCCAAGAGGAGCATCGCGGCCACGCACACGATCGAGAGAAGCAGCGAGTTGGACCAGTAGCCCAGGACCCCGCTCTCGACCGCCGCGCGGAAGCTGTCGAGCGTCGCTGGGCGCGGCAGCGCGAGCGGCTCCTTCCAGAGCTGAAGCGGCGTCTTGAACGCCCCGATCGCCGCCCAGACGATGGGAGCGATCACGATCGCGGCGAACGTGACCGGGACGATGCGCGCCGCGAGGAGGGCGACGGCTCTGCCGGGGCTTCTCATCGCTCCCGCTCCTCTCGCGCCGCAAGCCACGCGTGAATCGCCGTCAGGCCCAGCGCGATCGCGAGCATCACCACGGCAACGGCCGCGCCGCGCCCCATCTTCTCGCTCATGAACGCCTGGTGGTACACGTACGTCGCCAGCACGTGCGTCGCGTTGTGCGGGCCGCCCTCGGTCATCACCTGGACGATGTCGAAGACCTTCACCGAGCCGATCGCCACCAGCAGCATGTCCACGAGCACCACGCGCCGCACCAGGGGTACGGTGATGGAACGCAGCCGCTGCCACCAGCCCGCCCCGTCGAGCGCAGCGGCCTCGTACAGCTCGACGGAGATCGACTGCATCCCGGTCAGAAGGATCATGGTGTGAAAGCCCGTGTACTGCCAGCACGCCACCGCGATGAGCGACCAGAGCGCGAGCCGCTCTTCAGAGATCCACCCGGTCTCCACCAGGCCGCCGGTCACGCGCGTGAGCAACGCGTTCAGCGCCCCGAAATGCCCGTCATAGACCACCGTGAAGATGAGGCCGATGGCCACGCCCGGAAGAAGCAGCGGGGAGAAGACGATGGTGCGCAGAGCCCGCGACGCGCGCGAGGCGTCCGCCAGCGACGCCGCAAGCAACAGCGCGAGAGGGACCTGCACCAGGAGCGAGAGGGCTATCCAGACGAGGTTGTTCCGCAGCGCGGTTCGGAAGACCGGGTCCTCGGCAAGGGCCTCGAAGTTCGCGAGGCCGCACGGATCGGCGATCCCCTTCACCGGGTCCCAGTCGTAGCAGGCGATCCCCAGCCCCATCACGATGGGCCACAGCGCGAACGCCGCAAACACGCAGAGCGCCGGCCCCACGAAGGCGTAGGGCGCCCACTTCGTCGAGGGTACGCGTCCCGAATCGGCGGCTATGGCAGGCCCTCCTCGGACCGGAGTCCGAGATGCTGTTACGGCCCGGCCTCGGCGGCTTCCTTCCGGGCGCCCGACTACACCGGCAGAGGAACCAGGGCTTCCACCCGCTCGCGCCACGGCTTCCCGGCCGCGAAGAGCCGCATGATGTTGTCGATCACGACGCCCTGGTAGCCCATCAACCGAGCCAGCTCGTAATCATCGGCGCCCTCCGCCTGGCGCGCCTCGGCAAATGGCTCGACCCACACCGTCCAGAAGTCGTTGAACATGCGCTCGCGAGCATCCTGGCGCGCAAGCAGTGCCAGGTCGGCGTCGGACAACTCACGCAGCGCCGCCACCGCCGTCTCCGCGATGCGCACGTAGTCGGCATCCTCACGAAGCAGGCCCGCCAACTGCGTGTAGATCACTGCGTTCTCCATCACGACCTCCGATCGGCTACCACGGTGTCGCGCCGGTGGCGATCCGCACGAGGCGGGAGCCCCCTCGGTCGAGGGCCCGAACGATCGCCCCGAAGTTCTCTATTCTATCGCGTATGAGTGCGTCACTGACGGGTCCTCGGTTCGCGCCGTGAGCGAACTCGTGCCGCATGAGCAGGTGATCACCCACGAACATCAGCACGCTGCCACACGTCGGCGAGAGCCTCGTGGTGATCCCCGACCAGATGTCTTCGCCCGGAACGGCACGTGCGAACAGCTGCCGCACCTCCCTGGGAGCCGGGGTCCGCAGGGCTATCCGCAATGGGTGGGTCCTGCCGGTCGGGGTCCACGCGAGTGCGCGGCCCACCTGGGCGCACTGCCCTCCGAGCGCCCGCGCGACGTCGCAAAACAGGTTGATCACGTACCGCTCGTACGCTGCTGCGACCGCGATGACGGACGCCCTGCGCGCCGCCTGCTCCGCCTCGCCCGCGGCACTGCCAGGCGGCAGGAGCGAGCCCAGCGCCCCATGCGCTGCCCCCAACGCCTCCAGCAGTTCGGCATCCCGCTTGTACAGCTCCCACTCGGCATAGGCGGCCGAGGACATTCCCATCCCCTCCCCCCGTGCGTCCTACCCTTCGCCCCTCGCCTCCGCGTGCGCCGCGCGCAGGCTCTCGAGCACCTGCTCCGGCGTGACGGTGTGGTCGAGCATCCCCTGCATCGCGTCGAGGAACACCTCGCGCACCGACGCCTCCAGCATCACGTCCGCCCACGGCGTGATCCCGGGCGCCGCCTCGAGGTCGCGCGCGTAATGCCGCAGCTTCTCGCCCGCCGTGTTCTCGTTCACTGAGCCCTTCACGCACACCAGTTCCTGCAGGCCTTGGACCAGCCGCTCCGCCGTCTCCTTCGAAGTGAGGTACCGGAGCCACGTGAGCGCGGCTTCCTTGTCCTGCGCCTTGGCGGAAACCGCGTACGCGTCCTGAGCGCCCATCATGTACGCGGGATCGCCCTTCCCGTCCGGAATCGACGGGAACAGGAACATGTCCCACTCATCCGCGAAGCCCTCCCCCGCGGTCTTGGGGTCCTGGAAGTACCCGAGGTTCCACGTGCCCGAGTAGATCATCGGCGCGCGACCGGTGATGAAGAGCATCCGAAAGGCGTCGCGGTCGGTGCCGTTCGCGTTCTCCGTGAAGTAGCCCTTGTCGATCATCCCCTGCAGCATGTTGAGGCCCTCGAGATACCCCGGGTCTTCGAACGCGCCGCTCGCGTAATCCTCAAGAAGCTGATCCTCGCCCACCAGCCGCTGCCACAGGATGACCACGTAATGGTGCAGCGGCCACTTCTCCTTGTTTCCCAGCCCGATCGGCGCGACGCCCTCCGCCGCGAACGCGTCGCAGACCGTGGTGAACTCCTCCCAGGTCGACGGGATGGAGAGCCCGCGATCCGCGAACGCCTGCTTGTTGTACAGGAAGTACTTCGCCTGCATCAGCATCGGAACCGCGTACTGACGTCCCTCGAACTGCAGGAGCGGCATCGACGCCGGGATGAACGAGTCGCCCCAGCCGTCCTTCGCGAGTTCGTCCGTCAGGTCGAGGACCTTGCCGCCCTCGACGAAGCTCCCGAGGAACTCCGCCGGCCACACAAAGAACACGTCCGGAAGGTCGTCCGCGCCCGCCGCCGTGCGAATCTGCTGCTTGTAGGGGTCCGGCGCGGTATACTCGAGCTTCAGGTCGATGTCCGGATGCTCCGCGCGGAAGTCCGCGGCGATCGCCTCCAGCGTCGGCTTTCGCGGGTCGTCCACCCAGACCGAGGCGAAGCGCACTTGCCGCGTCGCCGCCGAGGCCGCAGGGGTCGCCGGCGTCGAACCATCGCCGCTCTCGCCCTTCGGCCCGCACGAGCACGCGACCAGGGCCGAGCCCAACACGCACACCGCAACCAACGCTTTCATGGCTGGACCGAGGCTCTTCATCACGCACCGTCTCCCTCTGCGGCGGGACCGGCTCCCGGTCCGGGGTCGGTCGGAGGCGGCTCCGTCGGCGGCGTCCCGCCGTCCGCGCCGCCCGGCGTCTCGCCTCCACCATCGTGGGGCTGACCGCCGTCTGCGGGCGGGGGCTCCGAACCGCTGCCGCCGTTGTTCTTCGGCTCCTCCGGGGGCTGCGGATGCTCCGCCGCACCGGTGCCGCCAGCGGTCTGCGGGGGCGGCTCCGACTCCGCGCGCGGCTCCTCGGCAACCCAGATACGGACTCTATCGCCCTCGCGCCGCGCCGAGCTGCCCGCCGGGTCCTGGTCCACAACCGTGCCGGGCTTTTCGCCGCGGTCGGCCTCGCGCTTCTCAATCGCCGGTTCGAATCCCGCCTCAACCAGCGCCCTGGTGGCGTCGCGCAGGTCGAGCCCGACAACGTCCGGCACGCTCACGAGTTCGTCTTCCTCATCCTTCAGCGGCACGCTCACCGTGAGGTACACACGGTCGGTCTTCCGCAGCGGCTGGTTGAACGGCGGGCTCTGGGCCATCACGATGTCCGGAACCATGTCCGTCTTCTGCTCGTCGATCTCGATCTGCGAATCCGAGATCCCCGCATCGCGCAGGACCCGCTTCGCCTGCTGCCGCGACAGACCCTCGACCCGAGGCATCACCAGCACGTCCTCGACCACGGCCTCGCTCTCGGGCGTCGCCTGCGCTTTGCTCGGCCAGTTCAGCCACGCCAGCACGCCGACCGATGCGCAAACCACCAGGATCGTCAGCGTCACGAGCGCCCACGTCAGGCTCGACAGACCATCCGGCTCGATCGGCTGCTCGAGAGGCGAGCGCTGCGATCGCACCGCCCTCGGGGGAGCCGGCAAAGCCACCGGCCGATCGATCTTCCGGGTCGCCATGTCCTCCGGCGCGTACCCTCCGACCGCCGCGGCCGGAGCGAGGCTCTGTCGCGCGCGCTCGATCTCGGCCTGGAACGCGCTGGCCGAAACGAAACGCTCCTCCGTGGACTTCGCCAGCGCCCGGTTCACAAGCACCGCAGCCGCCACCGGGGCGTCGGGCCGCCGGTAGCGCACGTCGGGCGCGGGCTCCTGCACGTGCTTCATCGCCACCGCCACGGGCGCGTCAGCCTCGAACGGCACCGACCCGGTAAGCATCTGGTACAGGACGACTCCCAGGCTGTACACGTCCGACTGCGGACCCGCGACCTCGCCGCGCGCCTGCTCCGGCGAGATGTAGTGCACCGAGCCCACGAGCGAGCCGCTCTGGCTGATGCTCGCGCGCGAGAGCGCTCGCGCGATCCCGAAATCGAGCACCTTGCAGTCGCCGTCGCGCGTGAAGAGGATGTTCAGGGGCTTGATGTCCCGGTGCACGATCCCGCTCTGGTGCGCATGATGGAGCGCCGCGGCTACGTCCGCCGCTATGTGCAGCGCCTCATCCACCGGAAGGGGCCCCGAACGCAGTCGGTCGCGCAGCGTCCCGCCCGAGACGTACTCCATGACAATGAACGGCACGCCGCCCTCGGAGCCGATGTCGTACACCTGGGCGATGTGCGGGTGGCACAGCCCGCCCGCCGCGGTCGCCTCCCGCCGGAACCGCTCCGCGAACTCCGGGTCGCCCGCCAACTCGGGGCGCAGCACCTTGATCGCCACATCGCGATCCAGATGATGATCGCGACCGCGGAACACGAGCGCCGCTCCGCCCTCGCCCACCTGCTCCAATATCTCGTAACGACCGCCAGAGAACGTCCGGCCGACCATGAGCCTCTCTCCTTGGTGCTGTCTCGACTACCGCGCGAAGTACCGCCGGAAGACCTCCCGAGCGATCGGCGCGGCCACCGCCCCGCCGCCGCCGCCGTGCTCCACCACGACCGCCAGCGCGATCTCCGGATCCTCCGCCGGCGCGTAGCCCGCGAACCACGCGTGCGCCTTGCCCTGCGGGTTCTCCGCGGTCCCCGTCTTGCCGGCGACCGACACGCCCGACAGCGCCGCCGCGCCGCCCGTGCCCTCCGTGACGACGCGACGCATCCACTGCCCGACGGTGGCCGCCACGTCCGGCCGCACCACGTGCGCCCGCCAAACGCTCGGCTCCATAGTGTACACCGTCTGCCCATCGGCCATCCGCACTTCGCGGATGATCTGCGGGGTCATCACCGTCCCGCCGTTCCCGATCGCGCCCGCGATCAGCGCCATCTGGATCGGCGTCACCTGCAGCGCGCCCTGCCCGAAGCTCGACTCCAGAAGCATCGCCTCGGTCATGTCGAGACCCTTCGGGACCCGGCTCGGAGTGATCCGGAGGCCCGCCGGAGGAGTGAGTTCGAACCCGAACTCCTCGCAGTAGCTCACAAGCTGCTCCCCGCCCAGCCGGTCCCCGATCTTCGCGAAACCGATGTTGCACGACTGGATGAACGCCTGTTCGACTGTCAGGTCGCCGTGCCCGTCGAGATTGTTGCACCGGATGCGGTCGAAGTGGATGATCTCCTCCCCGTCGCACGTCACATGCGTCGTCGGGGTGATCGCCCGCGCGTCGAGAGCCGCCGCCGCGGTCAGCATCTTGAAGGTCGAGCCGGGCGGATAGAGACCGTCGGTCGCGCGGTTCATCAGCGCGGCGGCGGAAGCGCCCTCCGGACTGTCCGCGACCTCGGCCAGGATCGTCTCGAGATCGGCCGGATCGAACGTCGGCCGGCTGACAAGACAGAACACCTCGCCCGTGCGGGGGCTCAGCGCGACGACCGCGCCCTTCCGATCGCCCAGCAACTCATGCGCCCTCTGCTGCAGCCCGATGTCGAGGCTCAGGATCACGTCGCCTCCCCGTGACGGAAGCGACCTCTTCCTGTCCCGAACCTGCGTCACGAGGCTCTGAACGCCGTCGGTCCGCTGATTCAGCCCAAGCAGCCATCCTGCGGCGTCGGCCTCCACGCCGGCGCTGCCGAACCGCGCGCTGCGGTACCCCACCACGTGCGCCGCCGCCCGCGCGTACGGGTAGCGCCTCGCACCCTTCGACTCGTCGCCTTCTTTCGCCGGCGCCTCCTCCGCGAGCACCTCGCCGTTGCGATCAAGGATCTTGCCCCGCGTGATCGACTCCTCCACAACCGCCAGCCTCGGGTTCAGCGGATGCACGTTCAGCCCCGGTCCCCGCACGATCTGCCAGTACCCGAGCCACAAGGACAAGACGAGGAAAGCGACAAGATGAATCCACGCCAGCGGGCGCGTGCGCGGCCGATCCCCCGCAGGCCGCGGCATCGGCGACGGGTCGGCCGAGATCCGGAGGATCAGCCCCAAC
>CAZCER010000137.1:0-9645 GCA_964497385.1 uncultured Armatimonadia bacterium
CGAGCACATCGTCGATGATCCAGTCAGGCGTCGAGGCCCCCGCGGTGACGCCGACCGGGGCCGACGGATCGAGATCCTCAAACCAGGCCGGATCGATCTCGTCGGCCGTTTCGATGTGGTGGGTTCTGGCGCCCTGCTCGCGGCAGATGTCGACGAGGCGGCGGGTGTTCCCGCTGTGACGCCCGCCGACGACGACCATGACCCGGGCCTCGCGGGCGACCTCGGCGGCCGCCGATTGCCTCTGGGTGGTGGCGTCGCAGAGCGTGTTGTGGACGCGCACCTCCCGGGCGCGCGGCAGCAGCTCGGCGACGCATGCGGTGAGGTTGGCGAGAGTCTGCGTCGTCTGAGCCACCACTCCGACCCGGTGCATCTCGGGCAAGCCCTCGACGTCCTCAGGGCCCTCGACGATGTGGGCGTGGCCGGTGACCCACCCGACGATTCCGACGACCTCGGGATGCTCGCGCTCGCCCACAATGACGATCTCATAGCCCTCGGCCTCAAGCGCGCGGGCGCGTTCCTGCACGCGGCGCACAAAGGGGCACGTGGCGTCGACGACGGGAATGCCCAGGCGCTCGGCCTCCAGGAAGATGGCCTCCGGAACGCCGTGCGTGCGGATGAGGAGCGTCCCGCCCAGCGCGTCGGCGACGTTGTCCACGACGCCAACCCCGAGGCGCGTCAGTCGTTCGACCACTTGCGGGTTGTGGATCAGGGGACCGAGAGTGTGAATCTCGGGACGCGCGCCGGAGCCCCGGTCCTGGTGGAGTTCCTCCGGTGAGGCCATCGCGATCCGCATGGCCCGCTCCACGCCAAAGCAGAAGCCGGCGTGTCGCGCGATCCGGATGCGAGGGTGCTCGGAGTGCCGTTCGGTTTCTCGCATGGCGCTCCCTGGCGCGCCGCGGACCTGTCAGGCGAACTGCCGCAGGAAGCGCACGTCGTTGTCGAGGAACAGGCGGATGTCGTCGATCTTGTAAGTGAGCATCGCCATGCGCTCGATGCCGAGGCCGAACGCGAAGCCCGTGTAGCGCTCCGGGTCGTAGCCGACGTTTCGGAGCACATTGGGGTGCACCATGCCCGCCCCGCCGACCTCGATCCACCCGCTGCGCTTGCAGAGCGCGCATCCGGCTCCCATGCACTCACGGCACGTGTACGCGACCTCCGCGCCAGGCTCCACGAACGGAAAGAAATCCGGTCGGAAGCGCATCCGGACGCCCTCGCCGAAGGCTTTCCGGCCGTAGAGCGCGAGCACGCCCTTCAAATCGGACATCGAGATGCCCTCATCGACCATGAGGCCCTCGACCTGATGGAACGTGTGCATGTGCGTGGCGTCCACCGTGTCCGGCCTGTATACGCGTCCGGGGCAGAGGATGCGAACAGGGGGCTCCTGGTTCTCCATGGTGCGTATCTGGACCGCGGAGGTCTCCGTGCGCAGAAGGCGCCCTCCGGCGAAGCGAAAGCACTCGTTCTTGGCCGGGTGCTCCTCGGGGATGTTCAAGGCCGTGAAGTTGTGCCAATCATCCTCGATCTCGGGCCCCTCGACCACGGTGAAGCCCATGCCGATGAAGATGTCGAGGATCTCCTGAAGCGCCGCCCACATGACATGCGGCGCGCCCAGGCGCTGCAGACGGCCGGGAAGCGTCACATCGACCGCGTCGCGCGCGCTCTTAGCGCTTCCCGCCAGGGCGGCGTCGAGGAGGCTCTGGATCTCGTCGCGCGCCGCGTTGACGCGCTGCCCGATCGCGGGGCGCTCCTCCGGCGGCACGTCGCCCATCCCGCGCAAGAGGGCCGTCAGGCGGCCCTTCTTGCCAAGCATCAAACGGCCCACGGCCTCGACTTCGTCGCGCGAGGCGGCCTTCGCGACGCGGTCGCGAACCTCGACAAGCAGTTCACTCAGGCGCTCTTCCATCGGTGGATGCCTCTTCCCACGGGTGTCGCCCCGCACCGGTCCGGGGCCGGACGGTCCGACGATTATGGCCTACCCAAAGTGAAAAGACAAACGGCGGCGGCGGAGGCGACATTCAGGGATTCGATCCCCGGCGCCATGGGTATGCGCACGAGCCCGGAGCAGGCCTCGCGGGCCTCGTCCGAGAGCCCCCGCACCTCATGACCCATGACAAGCCCCCAGCGCTCCGGCGGCGTCAGGTCGTGGATGGTGGTCTCGGCGCGCGCGTCTGTCCCGATGCCGCGGAGCCCGAGCGCCTCGAGCGCCTGCCCGACGGAGTCGGACTCAACGATCGGGAGCGCGAAGACCGCGCCGGCGGAGCTTCGGACGGTCTTGGGGTTGGTCCAGTCGGCGCAGGAGCCGGCGAGGACGACGCAGTCGACGCCGGCGGCGGCCGCCGACCGAATGGCGGAGCCCACGTTGCCGGGATCGCCCACACCCTCGAGGACGAGCGCGCGCTTGGGCGTCAGCCCGCACGCGTCGGCGCGGAGGGGGTGGAACGGAAAGAGCGCGACCCAGTCCGTCTCCCCCTCGACCGACACCGCCCAGCTTAGGACCTCGCGAGCGACCGGCAGCGCTTCGCAGGGCAGGCGCGACGCCAGCGCCTCGATCTCGTCTGCTTTGCGGGGAGGGTCGGCGCGATAGGCGCGTACGGGTCGGGCCCCGAAGTCGAGGGCGGTGGCGACGCCGCGGACGCCCTCGACCACAAACAGCCCGGCCTCAGCCCGATCGCGGGCCGAGGCCGTAAGACGCCGCAAGGTGCGTATCTCCGGATTGTGCCGGCTGGTGAGCACGGCTAGGCGGACGCACCCGCCAGCGCGCTCCGAGCCGCTTCGACGATGCGGTCGAAGGCCTCGGAATCGTGAACGGCGATGTCGGCGAGCGCCTTGCGGTCGAGTTCCACGCCGGCGGCCTTGAGGCCGGCGATGAACTCGCTGTAGCGCAGGCCGCGCTCGCGCACGGCGGCGTTGATGCGGGTGATCCAGAGGCGCCGGAAGTCGCGCTTGCGATTGCGCCGGTCACGGTAGGCGTACTGCCCGGCGTGCATGACGGCCTCTTTGGCCGTCTTGAAGAGGGAGTGTCGCCGGCCCCAGTAGCCCTTGGCGTCCCGGAGGACTCTGTTGTGTCGGCTCCTCGCCGCGGTGCCTCGCTTGACTCTTGGCATGACTCACGCACTGCCTTTCCCGGCCGGTCCGGAAGATCAGCTTCCGGGGAGAAGCCGTCGAACGAAGTCACGGACGGTGCCATGGATCTCGACGTCGAGGTTCAGGCGGCGCTTCCGCGCCCCGCTCTTCTTCGCGTTGAGATGGCCCCTGTTGGTGCGGCGATGAAACACCTTGCCCGAGCCCGTGATCTTGAATCGCTTCTTGGCGGCGGAATTGGTCCTCATCTTGGGCATTCCGCTCACCTCCTCAGTAGGTTTGCGTCACGACTCCGTTTGCGCACCCGCGGGCGGACGCTTCGCAAGCCGCGGGCCAACACACGAGCCGCGTGGGCGATTGCCGCCCACGCGGACTGTGAAGAGTACAGTACTCGACTAGTCGATGGCAAGGGGTACGCGCGAAGTCCGGAACCGCGCTTCGCCCCGCGCCCTAAGACTCGGCCCCGTCGGCTTCGTCTTCCTCGTCCTCGAGATCCTCATCCTCGTCGTCGAGATCGTCGTCGAGGTCCTCATCGAGGGGCTTCGCGTTCGGATCGAGGGCCAGCGCCGCCTCGCGCTCCGCGGCCCGCTGGGCCGCCAGCTTCTCGATGTGGGGCTTCGGATTCAGAATCATCGACATGGCCCGGCCTTCCAGCGAGGGAAGGCGCTCGACGTCGGCGACGTCCCCAAGCCCCTCGGCCATGCGCATGACCTTCTTGCGGGCGAGCGACTGGTGCATCATCTCGCGACCGCGGAAGAGCATGGTGATCCGAACCTTCTTGCCCGCTTCGAGGAACCGGCGGGCCTTGCGGCCCTTGGTTTCGAAGTCGTGGTCATCGGTGTGCGGACGCAGACGAACCGTCTTGAGTTCGACCATTTTGGAGGCGCGATGCTGCTCTTTCTCGCGCTTCCGCTGCTCGTACTTGTAGCGTCCGTAGTCCATGATCTTGCAGACAGGCGGACGCGCCTGGGGCGCGACCTCGATGAGGTCGAGGTCGCGTTCCTGGGCGATCGCCAGGGCCTCTCGGGGGCTCATGACCCCGAGCTGCTCCCCATTCTCGTCGACGATGCGCACCTCGCGAGCCCGTATACGTTCGTTCACTCTAAGCCACTTGTCCGTGCGAGCTCACTCCTCACGTTCCTCGGCAAGCATCCGGATGAAGTCCGCCACGGAGAGGGCCCCTACATCACCCTCGGCCCGCTTGCGAACGCCGACTTGGTCCGACGATTCCTCGCGGTCACCCACAACAAGCATGAACGGCACGCGCTGTTTCTCGGCCGCCCTGATCTTGTAGGAGATCCGCTCGCCGGATTCGTCCACTTCGACGCGGTACCCTTCAGCCGCAAGCCTCTCCCTGACACGGTTCGCATACCCGACATGCCGGTCGGCGACGGGGAGAACCGTCACCTGCACCGGCGCGATCCAGAACGGGAACGCTCCAGCGAAATGCTCGATCAAGAGCCCGATGAAGCGCTCGATGCCGGCCAGAACCACCCGATGAAGCATCACCGGGCGGCTTTCCTTGCCGTCTTCCCCGATGTAGCTGAGATCAAACCGCTCCGGAAGGTTCAGGTCGCACTGAAATGTCGGACCTTGCCACTCCCGGCCGATCGCGTCCTTGAACTTCACATCGATCTTCGGACCGTAGAAAGCCCCGCCGCCGGGATCGATTTCGTACGGCAGGTCCGCCGATTCGAGCGCCCGCGCGAGCGCGCCCGTGGCCCGTTCCCACACCTCGTCCGTGCCGACGTACTTGTCCGGCCGCGTCGCGAGGAAGATCTTCGGGTTCTCAAACCCGAACCGCTTCCAGCACTCGACCGAGAAGTCGAACGCTTTGAGGACCTCGTCCGGGAGGTCCTCCGGCGCGCAGAAGATGTGGGCGTCGTCCTGCGTGAAACCGCGCACGCGAAGGAGCCCGTGCAAAACGCCCGCGCGCTCTTGACGGTAGACCGTTCCGAGTTCGAACATCCGGAGCGGGAGATCCCGATAGCTGCGCGTGCGGGCCTTGTAGAGCAGGATGTGGCCCGGGCAGTTCATCGGCTTCACGCCGTACTCATGGCCGTCGATCTCCGTGAAGAACATGTCGTACGTGCCGTAGTGGCCGGAGGTCTTCCAGAGGTCCACCTTCGTCACATGCGGCGTGCACACGATCTGGTAGCCGCGCTTCAGGTGCTCCTCGAGCACCCAGTTCTCGATCATCCGCTTCAGGAGCGCGCCCTTCGGGTGCCAGAAGGCCATGCCGGGGCCGGCCTCCTGCTCGAAGAACTGGATGAGGTCGAGTTCGCGCCCTAGCACGCGGTGGTCGCGCCGCTTGGCTTCCTCGATCAGGTTCAGGAACGCGTCGAGTTCCTTCTTGTCCTCGAAGGCCGCGCCGTAGATGCGCTGGAGCATCGGGTTCGTCTCGACCCCGCGCCAGTAGGCGCCGGCGATGGCCATGAGTTCGATGGCCTTCTTGTCGAGGCGTCCCGTGCTTGAGAGGTGCGGACCGGCGCACAGGTCCACGAAGTCGCCCTGCCAGTAGACGCTGATCTCCGTGTCGAGCGCCATCTCAAGGATGAGTTCGACCTTGTAGGGCTGGTTCCGCTCCTCGAAGATCTCGATCGCGCGTTCCCGGCTCACGACCTCGCGCCGGATCGGCAGATCGCGGTCGATGATCTCTCGCATCTTGTCCAGCAGCGCGGGCAGGTCGTCCACCGAGATCGGCTCCGGGTACTCGATGTCGTAGTAGAACCGGTCCTCGAGCGCCGGGCCGATCCCCAGCTTCGCGCCCGGGAACAGCTCGCACGCGGCCTGCGCCATCACGTGGGCGGCCGTGTGCCGGTAGATGTCTTTGCCAAGCTGGTCTCTGAACGTGAGGATCCTCACATGCGCGCCGTCGGAGACCCGGGTGGTGAGATCCACAGGCCTCTCTTCCACAACGACGCCGAGAGCGGCCTTCGCGAGTCCGGGGCCAATGGCCGCCGCGACGTCCGCGAAGCTCGCTTCCGACGGGACGGACTTCGAGCTTCCGTCCGGCAGGTAAACGCACGCTTGCGCTTCACTCACCGTAGATCCCTCCCATCTCAGTCTCGTGCGACGGCGCGAGGCGCCGGGTCGGCGTCCGAGGGCAAAGCGTTCTCGCAAGATCCCAATAGCAAAAAAGCGGTCGACTCTCCGGTCGGCCGCCCACTGTCATTGTCAAGGATCACCGTAGCGAGAATCTCACATCCTCGGGTTTCGCGTTGGTGGGCGCTGCTGGAATTGAACCAGCGACCTCTTCCGTGTCAAGGAAGCGTTCTAGCCCCTGAACTAAGCGCCCACAGCACGTTCTTCGAGCGAGCACGAATGATAACACCCAGCGCGCGGGGGTGTAAAGGGTGGAGGACGAGGGGGCGCAGTCAGTCAGGACAGGGAAACCCGATGGGAGCGCTTCGCCGCTCGTGCGTCCGCCGAGCGGACCCTCGCGAAACTGGTCTCGGGCCGTCCTCCTGTGCTACAGTCCCCAGACCGGCCATGCGCGGGACGGCGCGGAGGTGTGAGGCATGGTGAAATGGCTTGCCGCGTGCCTGTTCGTGAATGGGTGTCTCTTGCCCGCAGCGGGTCAGCCGCTCGATGGCCCGGCGCCGCCTGACGAAGTCCTCGTCCTGAAGCGGAACGGCGGCTGGTGCTGGTACCAGGATGAGCGCGCGCTCGTCGTGGGCGAGAAGCTCCTCATCGCCACGGTGGCCGGAGTAACGCGCGACGGCTCGAACCGCGGCGACGTGCAAGTGACCACCTACGACATGCCCTCGGGGGAGGCGGCGACCTTCACCCTCGCGCCCGAGTTCCAGAGCGACGACCACGACGTGCCGGCGCTCCTCGCGCTGCCCGACGGCCGCATCCTGGCCTCGTACGAGACGCACGGCAGTCGGGCGGGGGAGCACTTCATGCGGTGGCGCATCACGGAGCGCCCCGGCGACGCGTCATCCTGGGGCCCCGAGCGCACCGCGGATGTGGGCGGGAGCATCAGCTACTCGAACCTCTTCATCCTCGGCGCCGAGGGCAACCGCATCTACAACTTCCATCGGTGCACTCGCGGTACGCCGCCCGGCATCAACCCGAACTACATGGTCTCCGACGACGGGGGAGAGACGTTCACGTACGGCGGACGGCTTCTGAAGTGGCCTCGGCCCGAGGGCGACCCGAAGTTCACGGGGCAGGACGGCGGCCGGCCGTACCTGAAGTACGCCTCGGACGGTGTGGACGCGATCCACTTCCTCACGACCGAGGACCACCCCCGCGCCTACGACAACTCGATCTACCACGGGGTCATCCGAGGGGGACAGGTCTCCCGCTCCGACGGCGCCCTCGTGGGGCCGCTCGGGACCGACGACACGATGGGGGTGTCGCCCAAAGACCTGACCCGCGTCTTCGAGGGGGATGCGGACAACGTCGCCTGGACCATAGACCTGCATCTCGACGCGGACGGGAACCCGTTCGCCGTCTTCTCAGTGCAGAAGGACGGCGCGCACGCGCGCACGGAGCGGGGCGCTACGGACATCGGGCAGGACCACCGGTTCCACTACGCCCGGTTCGACGGCGCGACGTGGCACGTGCATGAGATTGCCTACGCCGGCACACGCCTGTACCCGGGAGAGGACGACTACACGGGCCTCGCCGCCGTGCATCCGAACGACCCGAACACGGTGTTCATCTCGACGAACGCCGACCCGGTGACCGGTGAGCCCCTCATCAGCGCTGCCGACGGTGCCCGCCACCGTGAGATCTTCCGCGGCGTGACGTCAGACCTCGGCGCCACCTGGACCTGGACCGCGATCACGCGCGATTCGGACGCGGACAACCTCCGTCCGATCGTGCCGATCCGGGAGTCCGGCAAGACCGCGCTCCTCTGGCTGCGGGGGACCCTCCGGAGCTACACGGACTACGACCTCGACGTCGTGGGGCTGATCGAACGGTAGGGGCCGTCTACCTGAAGTGATACTGAGCGGTCAGCACGGAATAGACGGGCAAGTCGCGGGACGCTCCGAACTCATCGTAGAGACGGTCGGGCACGGGCGCCGGCAGCCAGCGCTTGAGGTCCTTGTCATACTCCTGGTAGGGCACGCAGACGCCGACGATAAGGGTGTAGTCGAAGCGTGCCGTGAGCGTGAACTCGGCGGGAGCGCACGTCTTGAGCCAGCCGTACATCGCCTCGTCGAGGCCGATGATCTCGCAAGGCCGGGCCCACTGCGATACCGTGGCTCGCACCCATGCCGCCTCCGCGTCGTCGAGGTCGGACAATGACCCGCTCCACCATTCGATGAAGCGCTCCACCCGGATCGGCAGGCGAGCGTAGGTCGCGTCGCTCGTGACCATCGCGGTGAACTCCGCCATCCGCCCGCGGATGCCTGCATCCGGGGCGTTGAGGGCAGCGCTCGAGCGCATGGCGGTCCACCGATCGGCGAGGGAGGGGCAGTGGAACACCGTCGGCGGATCGCCCGGCATGCGTCGTTCTACGCCCAACCATCCCGCTACGGTTAGGGCCCGCAGGAGTTCCGCCGCCGGCACGGCCGGGCCGACCGCGTGGATGTAGAAACCACAGAGGCTGCCTGACGTACGGACCTCCACGCCGGCAGCCCGGGCCAACTCGGCGAGAAGCTCGTCCAGCCGGTACCCGTTGACGTCGTCCAGCGGGATGCTCTGGAGGTCCGGTGGTAGCCCCGAGGCGATGGCTGCGAGGAGCGCCTCGAGACTGGGAGACGGACCTCGCACTCCCGCTGAGGCGCTCTCCCACTCGCGTAGCCCGGCAGCAAGGCTCTGTGCCTTGCGCGCCGCCATCTCGTCCCACAGGGTTCCGGCCCCCGCCTCAGGGCACTGCACGGCTCGGAAACGGGACGGCGGGAGCGCGGGGTTGATGAACTGGACCTCGCAACGGGCGTCGCCGGGCGCCTCGACATTGAGGATCGGCACTGGGTACAACCGAGCCACCACACGCGGAGCGCCGTCCAGGAACTGGTCCGCGGGATAGGCCTCGCCATCGCGAGCCAGCAGCGCGCGGAGGTCGGCGCTATGCGCTGACAGGTTAACCGTCGCTCCCGAAGCCAGGGCCGCCCGGTCATCGGGCGAGAGCGCCTCGAGGAAGGTCGCCGCCCTCCCGTTCTGCTCGCGATCGGCCCGTCCCCATGCCTCGTCCGGTGGATCGATGATGCCTCGGTGGGGGACGCGCGAAACACAAGTGCCTCCCGGCGTCCGCACGGCAGCAAGGCAGTGCTCGTCGTCGCACTCCATCACCGCCCATCGGATGTAGCTCTCGGGATCCTCCAGGCGTTGATCGTCGCCCGGGGGGCCCACGAGGTGGAGGAAGGGGGGCTGGAAGAGCGCGGCAGGCAGGTCGGCCTGCGGGATCCCCTGGACATCGGCGTAGACATCCACTCCCTGGCACCAGCCCCGCGGTAGCGGACATGACACCCCGACGCCGGCGACAAGGCAGAGCACGACGACGCGCATCGACACCGTGTACCTCCCACTCCATCGGCGCTGGCCGCAGAGCGTCGCGTTCGGCCTCGCCAGAGGCACCACCCCCTGGCGAGGCCCGAAGCCACCTAG
>CAZCER010000138.1:0-4164 GCA_964497385.1 uncultured Armatimonadia bacterium
CTCTTGGCCGCGATGGCGCTCGCGGGGCTGATTACGGTCGTGGGCTGCGGCAGCGACGGGCCCGAAATGCCCGTCGCCGACAATCGCATCAAGGACCTGGGGTAGCGCCGTCTACAGGATCCCGCGAACGTACTCCGCGTCGCGGCGGAGCGCCGCTTTGCGATCCGGGCCCTCCGCGAACTTCCCGAGAGACTCATCCTCGATCGTGAAGTCGCGATCATAGCCTGCGGCCTTGAGGAAACCCACGAGCTTGGCGTGGTCGATGTCGCCGTCGGGGATCGGCGAGACGTACGTGCCGTACTCCCAGCCGAGTTCGCGTCGGGTTTCGCGCGTCTCCTCCGGGTAGTTGATGTTCTTCACGTGCGTGTGCTTGGTGTAAGGGGCAAAGCGCTCCAGGATCTCGTAGACCTGGCTCAGGGGGTGCCCAGCCCAGTAGAAGTTCCCCGTGTCCATGGTGAGTCCGAGGCGTGGGTCCCCGGCGCGCTCGAGCACTCCGGCGAGAAACTCCGGGTCGTTGCCCTGGAAACCGTGGTTCTCGATTCCGAAGTCCGCGCCCAAATCCACCGTCCGCTCGAGAATGCGCGCCATCGCCGTGAAGAAGATGTCCTGCCTCTTCTCCAAGGGAAGGTCGCGCTCGCCGTGCATGATGGCGTCGATGCGGATGGCCGGAACGCCGAGAGCCGAAGCCGCCCGAGCGGTCGCGACGACCCAATCGATCTCCGCGTCCACGTCCTCCGCGCCGAAGTTGGTGGCCATGAGGAGACCGCAGATGCGCACGCCCGTGGCGCGACAGACATCGTCGAGCTTGCCGAGCGAGGCGTCCGAGGTCAGGTCCACACGACCCTCGCCTGAGGGCCGGTCGAGAGCGTGGACGGTCCGGTCGCGGCGGACGTCGAGTTCCACTCCGATGAGGGCGAGATCCTGGAGCCCCTCGGCGACGGTCTCGTAGCCCGCGTGCAGAATGATGTCATCTCGGACGGCTGCGTACATGGCCATGGCCCTCCCACTGGGCGTGCGGCGAACGTCCCGCGCGATGCGGGGTGACTATCGCTCGACGAAGCGGCCGGCGAGCGCGATGAACGCGACGGGCCGTTCGCTCCGGTGGTAGTTGTCCGAGTAGCCGGTGAGCAGAATGACGGCCCGCTCGCTCTCGCCCAGTCGCACCGGACGCAGGGTCAGTACGGTGCTCCTGCCGTCATCCAGATACACCGAGCGGTCTTCGTGGGGCCCCAGGACAGGACGCGTCTCCGCGGCGACCCGGAACCGCTCCCGCTCATTCAGGTTGTTCTTCGCGAACACGCGCGTGTGGATCGCGCCGTCGGCAACCGACACGTCGTCGAATGCTAGTTCGAGTTCCGAAGTAGAGATCTCGACGCCGATCGCGGCCACCGCGAGGCCGAACAGGTCCGTCGGCTCGTCGGTCTGCACGAGGCTTGTCCGCGAACCGTCGGCGCGGCGCAACCCGGCGTTCACGCCGAAGTACTCGAGTTCGGCTCCGGTCATGCCGAGCTGCGCCCAGGGGATGGACAATTCCATCACGCAGGCGCCGTGCGCCGCCCTCACCGCGTACTCGACGTCGTACGTCGCCGTGGTCGACTCGTCCGCTCCGCCCTCCCGAAGGGCCGCGTCATACAGACAGTCCCGCACGGTGACGATGAGGCGAACGCCCTGCGACAGGGTCAGGCCCGGGTCGAGGATGATCTCGAAAGCGTCTTCCTCGAGCGCCGCCGGATCGTCGCGCTCGCGCGCCGCGCCGACGGAGTCATCGAGAGAGACGCGCGCCTCGCAGGCGAGGTAGAGCCGGTCCTCGTGCGAAGCCATCCGGAAGGCGAAGCGATCGCCCATCGCGTCGCCGCCCGCGGGACGCATCGCGGGAATGTCCGACCAGCCGCGCTCGTCGAGACTGCCGTCCAAAACGGGCGGCAACGGCGCGTGCTTCAGGCGCGCGGTGGTCAGCGGAGTCGTCTGCCAGTCAGCGCACGCGATCGCGGGCGCGAGCAAGAGCATGCCGCACAGCACTCCGAGCGTGAGTCTCACTGTCTGTCACCTCGTTGAATGCGCGTTGGGGCGCGTGCTACACTCGGTAGGTTCCATTCCGGATCGCCACGGCCTTCCCGCGAGCCCAGTCCCGGCGTCTGTCTCCGGTCTCCGGGGCGGTGGGCCTATCGTAGCACATGGCCCAAGCGTTGACAAAAGTTGGTTATCGTTGGACAAGATGCTCACCTATCACATCGCCACTTACGGCTGTCAGATGAACGTCCACGACTCCGAAGCCCTCGCCGGGCTCCTCCTGGACGCGGGTTACGCGCCGGCCGCCTCCGAGGACGAGGCGGACATAGTGCTCGTGAACACGTGCGCGGTGCGCGCGCGTCCGGAGCAGAAGGTCGCGTCGAAGCTGGGAGCCCTGTCCGCGCGGAAACTCAAGGGCAGGCCGTCCGTGATCGGGATCTGTGGGTGCATGGCGCAGGAGCACGGCGAACGCCTGCTGGAGAGCTACCCACGCCTCGACTTCGTGTGCGGAACCGGAAACCTCTCCGCCGCGCCCGCGCTCGTCGCGGACGCCCTTGAGGGCAAACGGCGCTGCTCACTGAACTTCGCGGGGGACGTCGGGGAGGTTCTTCCGCGCCGGCGCGACAGCCGATTCCGGGCCTATGTGGACATCGTCTACGGGTGCACGAACTTCTGCGCGTACTGCATCGTCCCGACCGTGCGCGGGCCGGAGCGCAGCCGGCCGATCGACGACATCGTGAACGAGGTCCGCGATCTGGCGGAGCGCGGCTATGTCGAGGTCACGCTTCTCGGCCAGAACGTGAACGCCTACGGCAAGGACCTCCCGGCCGGCGCGCCGGATTTCTCATCCCTGCTCACCCTTCTGAACGGGATCCCGGGCCTCCGTCGGCTTCGTTTCACGACTTCGCATCCGAGGGACTTCACCGAGGCCATGATCGAGACGATCGCCGGCCTTGCAAACGTCTGCGAGCATCTGCACCTCCCCGTGCAGGCGGGGAGCGACGAGATCTTGCGGCGGATGAACCGGGGCTACACCCGAGATCGGTATCTGCGTCTGGTGGACGTCGCGCGAGAGCGCATGCCCGACGTCAGCGTCACGACGGACGTGATCGTCGGGTTTCCGGGCGAGACGGACGCGCAGTTCCGCGAGACCGTGAGTCTCTTCGAGACCGTGCGGTTTGACTCGGCGTTCAGCTTCATCTATGTACCGAGACCCGGCACATTGGCGGCCGCGATGGACGACCCCGTGCCGCGCGCCGAGAAGGTCGCGCGGCTGCGGGAACTTGCCGACCTCCAGAAGCGGATCTCGCGTGAGCGCAACGAGGAACTCGTCGGCGAGAGCCTCGAGGTGCTCGTGGATGGGGCGAGCGATCGCGATCCGGCGCGCCTGGCCGGGCGCACGCGCACGAACAAGCTCGCGATCTTCCCGCGGCCGGCCGGCGTGGACGAGGGCGATTTCGTGACCGTCCGATGCACGGAGCCCAAGCTCTGGGGCTTCGAAGGGGAACCGGTGGACGCGCCGAGCAGTCGATAAGCGGTGGCGGGCCGCGCGATGCGCCTCGCTGAGGTGAAGGGATGACGTTCATGATGAAGCACCCGCTTGCCGCGGCGATCCTCCTCGCCGCGCTCGTCGCCGCCTCCGCGGCGGACGGTCCGGCGTGGATCGAGAACGACCGGGGAGCCGCGCTCGAGGCCGCGGCCCGGGACGGCAAGCTCGTCCTCGTGGACATCTGGGCCGAGTGGTGCGACGCGTGCGGCGATCTGGACGAGCGGGTCTTTGCGGCCCCGGAGTTCGCCGAGGTCTGCGGCGACTTCGTGCTCCTCAAGATCGACGATGACGCGCACCCGGAACTCCGCGAGGAGATCGGCGCCGAGGGGCTTCCGACCACCGCCTTTCTCACGCCGGAGGGCGACGTGTACATGGTGCTCGAGAACGCGCCGTCGCTCGAGGCCTACCTTGCCGTGATGCGCACCGTCCTGGATTACTGGAAGAACGAGCGCGACACGACGACCCTCCGCGAGGCCGTGCTCGAGGCCATGGCCAAGGCGGACGAGCCGACGCCCGAGGAGCAGGCCGAGATGCGCCGCCTCGAGGAGGAGATGCGTCGGAACCAGGAGCGCACGCGCGCCCTGCTCGACGCGTCCGATCTCGAG
>CAZCER010000138.1:4174-9575 GCA_964497385.1 uncultured Armatimonadia bacterium
GTTCGGGGTGGACTCCGAAGGCGACGTCTGGGTCGAGCAGCATGTTCGGGCCGACACGCTCAGTCCGGAGACCACGCGCGGCTACGTCGCCGTCCTGAACGCGCTCTTGCTTGCGTACGACCAGGGGAGCGATCCGGACGAACCCAAGACGCGGCAGGGCGACGTGGAGGGCTTGCGCGACCTCCTGGGCGAACTGGACCACCCGACCGAGGACCTGCCGGGAGGCGCGACGGTCACTGTGGGAGGGCGCCGCATCGCGGTGAGGGCGGTCGAGGCGGACACCGGCGCTCGGTACATACTCCTGAGCGCGCCGGTCGAACTCCCCGAGTTCGCGGACGACGACGCAAGGCTCCGCCACTACTCGGTGCTCACCGGCGCGAACTACGGGTTCTACATCGGCAAGTTCGGCGTGGACGAGGACGGTCAGGCGTCGCTCTCGTGGGGCCTGCTCCGGGACGGCGTGACTTCGGAGGCCCTGAGCTACTACCTCGATGAGATGGCGGAAGTCCTCACCTTGTACCAGGACGCCGTATTCCCGAACGCGGAGTAGGCGCAGGACAACGCCGACGGCGGCGAGAAGCTTGCCCCCGGACGCCTTGCGGACGCCTCAATCCATTGAGCGAGCCGGTCGCCATGCAGCAACCACAGCCCACGCCGACGCCTCCGCTCCTAGAGATGCGGGGCATCTCGAAGTCGTTTCCCGGGGTTCAGGCCCTGCGCGACGTCAGCCTCACCGTGCACGCGGGCGAGGTGCTTGCGCTGGTGGGTGAGAACGGCGCCGGCAAGTCGACGCTGATCCGCATACTCGCAGGGGCCGAGCGTCGGGACTCGGGCGAGATCCTGCTCGAGGGCAAGCCCGCGCGCATCGAGGCTCCGCAGGACTCCATGGCGCTCGGCGTGCGCGTGATCTACCAGGAGTTCAACCTGGCGCCGCAACTCAGCGTCATGGAGAACATCTACCTGGGCCGCCTGCCCACGAAGCTGGGCCTCGTCGACTTCGCGCGACTGGAGCGCGATTGCGCGGCGCTGCTTGGACGCGTCGGCGCGGACATCTCGCCCAGGGCGCAGGTGTCTCGTCTTTCGGTGGCGCAGCAGCAGCTTGTCGAGATCGCCAAGGCGGTGAGTCAGGACGCCCGAGTCCTCGTGCTGGACGAGCCGTCCGCGACGCTCACCGACCGCGAGTTGACCGCCCTCTTCCGCCTCATTCGCGACCTCAAGAGCGAGGGGGTGGGGATGATCTACATCTCCCATCGTCTCGAGGAGGTCGCCGAGATCGCGGACGCCGTAACCGTGCTCCGGGACGGCCAGCATGCGGCGACCGCCCCGGCCGCGACGCTCACACGGGAGGACATCATCTTCCACATGGTCGGGCGGGAGTTGGACGCCTTCATCCCGTCGACGGTCTCCCAGGCCTCGGAGGAGGCTCTGCGGGTCGAAGGGCTCACGGCCCGACGCCGCTTCGAGGATGTGAACCTGGTCGTCCGCAAGGGCGAGATCGTGGCTCTCGCCGGGCTTGTCGGATCGGGCCGCACCGAGGTCGCCCGCGCGATCTTCGGCGCGGATCCCATCGATGCCGGTGCGGTGTACATCGACGGCCGACGGGTGACCCTGCGGTCTCCGCGCGACGCGATCGACGCCGGAATCGGTCTCGCCACGGAGGATCGCAAGAGTCAGGGACTCGTGCTCGGCATGGGCGTGGCGCCCAACATTACGCTCGCGAACTTGGCGGAGATCACGCGGAGCGGGCTTCTGAGTCCGTCGCGCGAGACGGCGGTCGCCGGGCCTCTCGTGGAGCAGCTCCAGGTGCGAACGCCGTCGTTGAGGCAGAAGGTCCGCAATCTTTCGGGCGGCAACCAGCAGAAGGTGGTGCTCGCCAAGTGGCTCTGCACCAAGAGCCGCGTCCTCATCCTGGACGAGCCCACGCGCGGGATTGACGTGGGCGCGAAGAGTGAGATCTACACGCTCATCAACGCGTTGTGCGATCGGGGGCACGCGGTGCTCATGATCTCGTCGGAGTTGCCCGAAGTGCTCGGCGTCGCGCACCGCATCTACGTGATGCGCGAAGGGCGCGTCATGGGCGAACTCGACCGCGGCGACGCCACGCAGGAGTCGATCATGCAGTTGGCCACCGGAGGGACTGTGGAGTGAAGACACGTTTTGGGCACCGAACTCGGCTCGCGGCCGCCGCACTCGCTTTCGTCGCGCTCTGCGCGACCGGATGCAAGAAGAAGGACGTCGCTCAGGAAGTGGCGGCCCAGGCCGCCGAGGAGGCGGCCGCCGCCGCCTCCATCGAGAGCGAGGCCCCGGCGGACGTCGTGGGGCTGCCTGTCTATCCGGGAGCCCGCCGAACCGACGAACTGCTCATTCGCGGCGAGGCCGGCTCCACCTATAACGGGCGGGCCGTGTACACGACCGCGGACGCCTATGAGGCCGTTCTGGCTTTCTACGCCGCGGAGATGCCCGAGGGCCGCGTGAGCGAGGTGCGGTCGGGAGGGCTGCGGAGCGCCACGATCGCCGAGGCGACCTCCACCCAGACCGAAGTCGCCACCCGCATGGTCCAGGTCTCCGAGACCTCCGGTCGCACCGAGATCGCTCTGTGCGTCACCGGGGGCGAGGCGCGGTTCGCGGTGAGCCTCGCCTCCGTGGAGCCGGGCGCGGGGCCGGCGGTGGTCGCGGCGATCTGCGACTGGCGGGCGCCGGCCACGGCCGAGGCGGCGGAGATCATGCGGGAGGAGACGGAGAAGCTCCTGCCCGTGCTGCCCCGACCGGTGGAGCGCGACCTGACGCGTGAAGCCGCGGAGGAGTTGGCGGAGGCCATACACGCGGCTGGGGGCGTCGCGGAGATCGACTGAGCGTCCCACTCCGGCGAGGGGCTAGAGAGAACGACATGATCACCCAACTGGTCGTTGCGTGCGCCTTGTCCGGGATGCTGCCAGGCTGGCCCGTGGTCGCCATCCCGGAGACGCGTGCCGCCGGCGCTGTGAACGGGCTCGAGATCATTGCGGCCCCGGTGCATGACGACCCTGCGTGGGCGCGCTGGGCGAGCGACAGCTACGATGACATCGCCGTCGGTCTCTTGCTCGCGATCGGGGCGGGCGACGAAAAGGACGGAGACCGGTTCTTCGGGCGAGCGCTCGACGCCGCGGCCTGGACGGGGATCGCGACGGCGTTGCTGAAGGAAGTGGCGCAGGTTAGGCGGCCGGAGGGCGGGAACCGCGACAGTTGGCCGAGCGGACACTCCTCGGCGGCGTTTTCGTTCGCCACGGTGCTCTCGGAGGAGTATCCGCGGCTTGCTCCGGTCTGGTACGGTTGGGCCGGGACGGTCGCTTTTTCGCGGGTGGTTCTGAACCGCCATCGCTTGAATGAGATCGTCGTGGGAGGGCTCTTGGGCATTATCTGCGCGCGATGGGCAATGAACGACGCGCCGTCCTTCATGAAGCACATTCAGCGATCGTGGAAGTGGGGCGACGCGCAACTGGCGATCGGACCGCGCGCCCATCGCTGCGGCGTTTCGCTGCTCCGGTTGACGTGGTGAGTGACGTGTTGCCCAAGAACAACCTTACCTTTTTGCGAATCCTTCGCAACTTCGGGCGGCGGGGAGCGTCTATATTACTGAAGCGGTCTGACTCCCCGCTTCACTGGCTTACTCCTCTGGTCGAAGAGGGCCGTTAAGGCCCTCTTCGGCTTTTTCGTACATGGTGGACGGAATGCTCCGTCCGGTCTGGTTTCAGGAGGCTGTCTGGGATGCATGCTTATTGTCGCGTGACGCGAGGCGGAATCACGGAGTCCTTACATCGCAACCGAGTCGCGGTGGTGGACGCCGCCGGGAAGTCGCTGCTCGAGGCGGGGGACGTGGGGGTCCTGACTTTCCTCCGTTCCTCTTGGAAACCGATTCAATGCCTGGGGTTGGTGAGCAGCGGGGCGGCGGAGGTTTTCGGCTTGGTTCCCCACGAGATCGCGGTGTGCAGCGCCTCGCACAGCGGCCAGGCCTTCCATCTGGAGGCCGTGCGTTCCGTCCTTCGCAAGGCGGGTCTTGACGAGTCGCATCTGGCGTGCGGGGCGCACTGGCCGGCGTGCCCCGAGACCACGGCGCAACTCAAAGCGGCCGGTCTCGAGCCCACGGACATCCACAACAACTGCTCCGGCAAGCATGCGGGCATGCTCGCCCGCTGCGCGCATCTGGGTCTGCCCACCGAGGACTACACGAACCCGGAGCATCCGGTCCAGCGCATGATCTTCGCGGATGCGGCCGAGATGTGCCAGACGCCTGTCGAGGATTTCGTCATCGGAGTGGACGGATGCACAGCCCCCGTCTGGGCGATCCCTCTTCGGAACGCGGCTCTCGGTTGGGCGCGCTTCGGGGCGGGCGCGTCGGAGGACCCCAAGCGCGCGGCGGCGTGCGGAGTCGTCGCTAAGGCGATCGCGGAGAACCCGCGCCACATTGGCGGGGACGGCCGTCTCGACACGCGCATCATGCAAGTGACCCACGGCCGCGTGCTGTGCAAGGGCGGCGCGGAGGCGTGCGTCGGCGCGTGCGTGCCCTCCGAGGGAATCGGCGTCGCCATCAAGACGGAGGATGGCCGACGCGGCACGATGTCGATGCTTCTGGAGGTCCTCCGCCACCTGGATCTGGTGACTGACGCGGAGATGGCCGACCTCGCCGACATCCATCAGCCGCCTGTCACCAACTGCAACCAGATCGAGTGCGGGCGGATCATCCCCGAACTCACCGATTCAGCTCCCGAGGACGCCTGGAGCCGCAACGGAAGCCGCTAGAGCCGGCAGCCCATCAGGGCCGCAACCAGTCCGGCGACGGTCTCCGCGACGGACTCGCGAGGCAAGAGACCGTCTGGCCCGACGCACGCAACCAGCCTCCAGTGATGGAAGTTCTGGCTGAGCCACTGATAGCGCACGGCGACCTCCGCGAGGTAGGCGATGTCGCGCTCGTGGATGTCCGGCCGGTCGCCGGTGGCTTCCGAACGCTCGCGCCCAAGCGCCAGCGCCGACCCGACGGGCATGTCCAACAGGATGCACAGGTCCTCGCGGGGGATGCCGTGGACGCCGTACTCCAGTTGCTCCACCCAGGCGGCGAAGGCCGCGAGCGCGTCCAACGGGAGCTTGGCGCCCTGGTGCGCCGTGTTCGAGGCGACGTAGCGATCGACGATGACCAGATCGTTGCGGTCCAGGGCTTCGCGGATGCCAGGGGCCGCCTCGAGGCGATCGCCCGCGTACGGGAGAGCGGCGAGGTACGGGCTTACGGCGTCGACGGAGCCGAACTCGCCCTGTAGGTAGCGCGTGGCGAGCGCGCCGTAGAAGCTGTCGCGATACCGGGGAAAAGCGAGGGTCTCGACGCGCTTGCCCGCCGCCCTGACCCGCTCGGCAAGCATCGCGGTCTGCGTGC
>CAZCER010000139.1:0-9557 GCA_964497385.1 uncultured Armatimonadia bacterium
TTGAGTTGTTGGTGGTCATCGCGATCATCGCCATCCTGGCGGCCATTCTCTTCCCCGTGTTCGCCAAAGCAAGGGAGAAGGCTCGGCAGACCTCATGTCTCTCCAACACGCGCCAGATGGGCACGGCGGCGCTGATGTACGCCGAGGACTACGACGAGAACGTCCCGCAGACCGTGACTTGGGCGGGCTGTTCGTGGGGCAAGGGCAACCCGTCGGCCGCCGGCTGGAACGGCGGGTGCGTCACCTTCATGACGCTCATCAACCCGTACACCAAGAACGACCAGATCTTCCGCTGTCCCTCAGCGCCTTCCAGTTGGACGCATCACTACGATGAGAACTCCTGCATCGTGCTCTACGCGTTCCCGAAGCCGCTCGCCGGGATCTACCGCCCCGCCGACATCTTCTTCTTCGGCGACTCCAACAACCGCAACATCAACTGCTGCGAATCCTGGTCCTGCTGGTACCGGTTCGCTTACGCCAACTACGACACGGGTTCGGACGCTCAGTGCAGGCCTTGCGACGGATCGGTCGAGGACGCGCGCCACAACGGCGGCAGCAACCTCTGCCACGTGGACGGCCACGCCAAGTGGTACAACGTCAACTACCTCCGGGACGGCAACCAGGTCTTCGCGCGCCATATGGCCCCGGACTACGAGACCTATTGAGCCCGCGCAACACGGGTTGAGAGAAGGGACACGATCGACTATGCGGTGCACCTGGCGCGTCGCCCGGGCCCTGATTCCTTCGGTCGTCTTGGTTGCGGCGTTGGCGACGGGCTGCGCGAAAGACAAGCCGGCGGAGGTCGGACCGGCGGGGACCTCGCCGAACGAGAAGACGATGTCCGCGGAGGAGATGAAAGCCTGGGGGCAGAGCATGGCCCAGAAGGCCAAGTCCGGACAGTTGAACATCCCTCAGGACAAGATGGGCTCGAAAGCCCAGGTCCCCGCTCCGGGCGAGAAAGCCAAGTAGCCCGGCTCCGGGCCGCTTCGCGCCAGGTCCCGGACGATCGGCCAACGCGCCGTCCGCGACCTGGCGTACTGAAGCTCGCGCGCTTTGAGACAAGGGGCCTGCCGCGTCCGGGCGAATCGGGCGGGACAGGAGCTGATGCCGATGTCCCGAATCGCCTTGCTTGCCGTCCTCATCCTCACCGGCGCGCCCTGCCTGGTTCGCGCGGACTCCGTCCAGGTTCCCGCTATCGCCGACGCGTGCCTTAGCGCGTATCCGGAGGAGCGCCCGTTCAACTACGGCGGCTCGCCGCGCATGCGCCTCAAGGGCATCGAGATGTTCGGGCTGCTGGAGTTCGACCTCAGTCCCGTGCGGGGCTGGCTCGTGGACTCCGCCGTCTTGCGGTTCCGCCCCGCCCGCGAGGACCAGAAGCTCCGGTGGATCGGGATCTACTCCGTGGCGCATCCGTGGACCGAGGGGCAGGGCGGGGGAGAAGCGGCCGCCGGATGCACCTTCCTCCGCGCCGACTCGGAGCGCGATCTGCCGTGGGGTCCGGGGCCTGACTTCCTGGCCGTGTCGTTCACGCATGGGAACACGTTTGTCGACTACGGCGAGGTCCGTCCGGTCGCGGACGGCTGGCTCGAGGTCGATGTGGCGCCTCGCCTCGTGCATGCCATGCTGGTCGGCGCCTCCAACGGCATGCTCCTGACCGACGAGAGCGGCCAGACGCGCGCGAACAACGACATCTACACACGGGAGCAGTCCCAGGCGGGTGCGTACCTCGTCGTCAGCGGCGCGACTGCCGACCTGAGCGCCCCCGCGGCGGTCACGGACCTCCGCGTTGAGCCTGACCCGGCCCACGCCACGTATGAGTCCGGCGCGGTTCAGATCACCTGGACGGCCCCCGAGGGCGCTTTCTCGTATGGCGCGGCGCTCGATGGAGAGGACCTGCCGCGCTGGCGAATCCCGTTCGCCGCCGAGCCCGGCGCGGAGCAGCGGATGCTCATCGACGGCCTGCCGCCGGGCGCGGTCGCAACCGTCTCGCTGGCCGCATGCGGGCCGACGGGCGTGCTCGCCTCCGTCGCGCAGGCGTCGGGAAGGGCCTCGGCGGCGCGCCCGAGGCCGGCGCCACTCGCGGAGGCGCCGACTCTCCCGCCCATCCCGCAGGAGCCGCAGGCGAGCGGGCCAATCGCGGTGGCCTGCTTCGACGGAGAGGCGAAGCTCCACCCCGTGACCGGGAAGTCGCTCGACGCCGTCGGCTCCCAGGCCTACGCCCAACCCGGAGAGGTCTCCAATGGCTCGCCTGGCTTGGAACTGCGGGCCTGCCGGAACGAGTTCGTCTCCGCCGTCGTACGCGTCACGGCGCCGGCCGGCCGTCTTGAGGGAGTCCGGGTCACCGCCGGGGCGCTCGGGGACGGAGACGCCATCCCGGCGCCGGAGACGTTTCGCCTGTGGTACGTGCGTGACGGGGAGTGGGTCCCCGAGGTCTGCCTTCCCCACGGGGAGGCGTTCAGCATTCCCACGGCGGACAATGGGATCGACGGTCAGACGAACCAGTCTGTCCTGCTCGACTACTACGTGCCTCACGACTGCCCGCCAGGTCAGTACGTCGGCGAGGTCCGGGTCACGGCCGATGGGGCGGAGGCCCTCATCCCCGCTCGGATCGTGGTTGCCGAGCCTGTTCTCCCCGACGCGTTGGGGTTCGTCCTGGAACTGAACTCGTACGGGGATGTGGCCGGGCAGTACGGACTCGGCGGGGACGACCCGGCGTATGTCCCGATCGAGCGCGCTTACCACCGGATGGCCCACGCCCACCGCGCGAACTGGAATCCGCTGCCGTACTCGCAGAACGGGAGTGTGTCCGCCGGCATGGCGCCGCCGCTCGCCGGCCAGGACGGCCAACTCCGCGTTGCGGACTGGGGCGTATGGGACGCGCGGTTCGGGCCGCTGCTCGACGGCTCCGCGTTCGCGGACCTTCCACGCGCCGGCGTCCCCGTCCAGAGTCTGTATCTGCCGTTCAACGAGTGCTGGCCGGCAAGCATGGACCTCTACTCCGGAGCGGTCCAAACACGGGAGTACCCGCAGCTTCTCATCGACCACGCCATGACGGCCCCGCCGATCGAGCAGGCGTTCGCGCCCGAGTACGCTGAAGGCTTCGAGGCGGTGCTTGCGGAGTACCGAGAGCACTTCGAGGAGCGCCAGTGGGCCCGGAGCTGGCTGCACTTCTACCTGAACAACAAGTACGACTTCCGGAACCCCGACCAGGGCGGGCGCGGCACCTCCTGGTGGCTCCTCGATGAGCCGATGCACCGCGACGACTGGCTCGCGCTCCGCTTCTACGCGGCCATGTTCCACCGCGCCATGGACGGCTCGCCGCTTCCGTTCGTGAGCCGCGGCGACGTCTCCCGGCCCCAGTGGCAGCCCTCCTGGATGGACGGGGCGTTCGACCTGATGTGCATCAGCTCGGAGCTGTTCGCCCACCCCCGCCTCTGCCGTGAGCTTGCCGAGAGGCGGCCGCTCACCTACTGGCACTACGGGACGGCGAACGCCGTCGGACGCAGCAACCTCGAGAGCGTCGCCTGGTCCTGGCAGGCCTATCTCGCCGGGGCGGACGGGATCCTCCCCTGGAACAGCATCGGCTCCGAATCGAGCTACCGAGAGCCCGATCCGACCGCTCTACTCTACCCGGGGACGCCGCTCGGCCTCCAAGGGCCGGTCGCAAGCTTGCGGCTGAAAGCTCTCCGGCGCGGCGCGCAGGACGCCGAGTATCTGCGCCTGCTCGCGGAGAGCCGAGGCTGGAACCGCGAGGATCTGCGTGAGGCGCTGGGCGGCCTTGGGGTGTTTGAGGGAGCGACGCGCGCGGATTACGCCGAAGACGCGGGGCGGCTCGAGTTCTCCGGCTTGGCTCCCGAGGCGATGGCGCGGGTGAGGGACGCGGTGCGAGAGGCGCTCGTTCCCGATTGACGGAACCGGCCCCGCCGCGAAGGGGCCCAAGGCTGCGAGAAACCGTCACCGTTGAGGCTGTCGATCGTTCGGAAAGGACAGCGCTCGGCGGGCGGAAGGCCTACCCGCCGTTCGCTGAGAAGAACTCCACAGAACCGTGCGTTTGCGTCCGCTCACGCGACCGTGAGAGGCGCCACTACAGCGTGCTCCACCGACGCAGGATGAGGCGGGACCACAGGATGTTCAAGAGACTCAGAATGGTGTTCCGGTCGCTCTTCGGGTGGCTGCTCCGAGGCATGGAGAACCCCGAGCTGATTCTCCGTCAGCATATCGACGATCTGAAGGCGCAGATCCCCGAGTTCAACCGCCAGGCGGCGGTGGTCGTGAAGCTCGAGAAGATGCTCGGTATGCAGGCCCAGCGCCTTCGCGACAAGGTGACCAACCTCGACGCCCAGGTGCGGCGCGCGGTCGCTCTGGGGCCGGAGAAGAAGGAAGCCGCGAAGCAGCTCATCACCGCCCTCGAGACGGCGAAGCAGGAACTCGTCGAGACCGAGGCCCAACTCGAGCAGGCGAAGCTGAACTCCGAGCGCGTGAAGCGCGCGCGCCTCGCCTACGAGCGTCGCATCCAGCAGCAGATTCAGGAGGCCATGCGGCAGATCTCCCGCGCCAAGCGGGCCGACATCGAGAAGCAGATGGCCTCCCTCATGATGAGCTTCGAGGTCAACGACGACCACGAGGTCATGGAGCGCATGACCGCCCGGATCGACGAGGATCTGGCTCGAGCGGAGGCGCGCCGCGAGATCGCGGGCGAGTCGGTGGGCGCGCAGCTCATGGATCTCGAGTCGGACTCCCTCGACCTCGAGGCCGACAAGGCCTACGAGGAGTACCAGCGCCAGCTCGGATTGCTGCCGCAGACGGAAGTCGAGCGCACCCTCGACCCGATCGAGGAGCAGACTCCGGCCGCCGAAGAGCAGACCCAGCAGTCGTAACGCGCGCGGTCGGCGCGAGAGCGAGGAGCGAGCGTGCCCGAGACAACGACGACCGGCGCCCCCGCGGCGCCTCCGGCCAAGACGCGCATCCCGGCGTGGGCCGAGGACGTTCGCCTGGTCTACCAGGCGTCCGCCTCCGTGCAGTTCCTGGTCCACGGCGAGCGCGACCTTGCGCCCTTTGGCGAGCAGTGGGTCCCGATCCGCGACTTCGTCTACCGCGCCTTCTGCGCGCGGAGGCGGGTCCTCTTCTACAACATCAGCGAGGGCTTCACGTGGCCCACGGAAGAGGATGAGCGGGAGTTCAAGCGATTCGCGCAGGTCTACAGCCGCCAGTCGGGCGGCAAGGTCGTCATCCCGATGGACCCGCAAGACGCCCTCCCCATGATCGAGGAGTGGCTCTTCACGCGAGCCAACGCGGTGGCGATCATCGACTTCGTGGAGAAGATCGTCCCTCGAAAGGGTCAGGCGTACCTCAGCCATGAGGAGAAGCGCGCGGTCGTCGCGCTGCGCCGGTGGGCGACCGACCCTCGGGTGATCTCACGGAACAACTGCGTCTTCCTCATCACGGAGGCTCTCGCGGAGGTGAGTGAAGAGGTCTTCATGAGTTCCTCGCGGGTGCGGCTCGTGGAGGTCCCGATGCCGGACGAGACCGAGCGCCTCGCCTACATCAAGCACCTCCTGAGCGCCCCGGCCGACGAGTTCCCGCGCAACGAGGAGGAGGCCGTCGCGCCGCCCGCGATCCAGCTCGGGATGGCGCCCGAGGTGCTGGCTAAGTCGACCAACGGCCTCACGCGCTCCCAGATCGCCGATGGGCTTCGCCAGGCCCGCACCGCCAAGGCGACCGTCGATCAGCCGCTCGTGTCCGCCTGGAAGAAGCGTTCCATCGAGGCCGAGTTGGGCGAACTCGTGGAGTTCGTCCAGCCGAAGCTGGGACTCGAGGCCCTCGGCGCCATGGACCGGCAGAAGCGGCTCCTGATGAACGTGGCCGAGGCCATGCGCGAAGGGCGCTCCGAGATCGTGCCCAAGGGCATCATGCTTCTCGGCCCTCCCGGCTGCGGCAAGACGTTCTCGATGGGCTGCTTCGCGCACGACTGCGGCATCCCGTTCCTCCAGATCAAGAACGTCTTCTCGAAGTACGTGGGCGCGACGGAGGCCAATCTGGAGAAGCTCTTCCACTACTTGGTGGCTCTCTCTCCCGTCTTCGTCTTCATCGACGAGTTCGACCAGACGTACGGTCGTCGCGTGGGTTCGGACTCCGACAGCGGGGTCAGCCGGAGGGTTTTCGCGATGTTCAACGCGTTCCTCTCGGATGACTCGCACCAGGGGAAGATCCTCTTCGGCGCGGCGACAAACCGCCCCGACCTTCTGGACGCCTCCACCATTCGCGCCGGCCGCTTCGATCTCAAGCTGCCTTACTTCCTTCCTGACGTCGAAGCGCGCAAAGCGATCCTGGAGGTTACGTACCGGAACATCGACCTCGCGCACACCGTCGCCTCGTTCGACAACGCCGTCGCGAAGACGGCCGGGTACTCCGGAGCCGACCTTCGGGAGATCGTCATTCAGTCGCGCAGGATCGCCGCGGCGGCGGATCGCGCCGCCGTCGCTCAGGAGGACCTCGACGCGGCCGTCGCCGACTACATCCCGCCCGGAAAGGCCGATCCGGACACTGTCCTGTACATGGAGCTGCTGGCCGTGAGCTTCACGACGTCCCGTGCCCTGCTTGCCGAGGAGCACGTGCAACTGGTAGACTCCGGCCGGCTTCAGGAGGAGCTGGACGCCCTCCGAGCCCGCATTCAGTTCCGCAACCTGTAGCCGAGCCGACCCTCGGCGAGCCGTCCCGCCGGAACCTCGGGGCCGCAGCCCGGCCCTGACGGGGATTTGGCGTTGGGCCGCTTGCGCCTGGCGTTCGGGGCTTGGTATACTGCCGTGCCGCACTTCTGGAGGATTGACGACAATGCCTGAATTCGTACTAACCGCTGAGATCAGAGACGAGAAAGAGCACGGCAAGGGCCCCGTTGGACGCATGAGGCGCGAAGGCGTCGTGCCGGGAGTCGTGTACGGCTTGGGCCGCGACTCGGTGTCGGTGAAGGCGCCGGAGCGCGAACTGACCGGCCTGGTCCGCGAGATGCAGGGCTCGGGTGTGGTGCGCCTGTCCATCGGGAACATCACCGAGCCGGTTGTCATCAAGGAGGTCCAGCGTCATCCGGTCACGCGCCGCCCGCTCAACGTGGATTTCCTGCGCATCGACATGACGAAGCCGATCCAGATCCGCGTTCGGCTTCGCATCGTCGATCACCCGAAGGATCTGGCCGCCGACGAGTCCTTCAACCAGACCCTCAATGAGGTCACCGTCGAGTGCCTCCCCGCCGACATCCCGCGCGTCATCGAAGTCGACGCGAGCGGCGTGACCGCGGCGCACCCGATGACCGTCGGCGACCTCGCCGTTCCGGAGGGCCTCACCGTGCTCGACGACCCGACGAACCCCGTCGCGGTCGTGAATCGCAGCGGTGGAGCCGCCGAGGCCGAGGAAGGCGTCGAGAGTCCCGAGGACGCCGCCGAGGTCGAGGGCGAGGACTCGGACGAGAGCGAGGCCTAGCCGCTTCGCTCCCGCGCCGCGGCGGGAAGTGACCGATGTCCGACGGCTCGCACTCGCCAACCCTACGCAACCGCAAGGCCCGCCATGACTACCACGTGCTTGACACGGTGGAGGCGGGCCTTGTTCTTGTGGGTTGCGAGGTGAAGTCGATCCGCCAGGGTCACGCGAGCCTTGGCGAGTCCTACGCCGCGGTGGACGCGAACGGCGAGGTCTGGCTCATCGGGATGCACGTGAACCCCTACACGGAGGGCGGCGCGCACAACCCGCCGCCCACCCGCAAACGGAAGCTCCTACTGCACCGCGCGGAGATACGCAAGCTCAAGCGCGAACTGGAGCAGAAGGGCCGCACCCTCGTCCCTCTGGCCCTCTTCTTCAAGCGCGGGAAGGCCAAAGTCGAACTCGGCGTCTGCGTCGGCAAGAAGCTCCACGACAAGCGCGACGCCCTCAAGGAGCGCGACCTCGATCGCGACGCGCACCGTGAGTTGGTCAGTCGCGGGAGCGGCTGAGGGGGATTGGCTGAGGAGCGCGCGCGCCGGTGGTGGAACGACGCCGCGGAACTCCCGCCGCGAGCAGGCATCGGACCCCGTCGTGAGGAACGCGTTGCCCGGAGGACGGCATCCGACATCCGAAGGGAGCAGTTAGGCGAATGGGCATCGTTGACTTAGGGACACGGGAAGAGATTCGCCTCGGTGCGACCGAACTCGAGGCCAAGGCTCGCGAACTTCGCGCCACCGCGCTATGCGCGATCCACTCCGGCCGCTCCGGGCACCCGGGCGGCTCCCTCTCCATCCTCGACGTGTGCGCGGTTCTGTACTTCAACGTAGCGCGGCACGCGCCCAAGAATCCCGATTGGGAGGGCCGCGACCGGATCTACTTCTCGGCCGGTCACAAGGCTCCCGCGATCTACGCCTCTCTCGCCCATGCCGGCTACTTCCCCGTGGCGGACATCATGAGCTTCCGCCGATACGGCACGGCCTATCAGGGGCATCCGGACCGCCGCAAGACGCCTGGCGTCGAGGTGTCCAGCGGCTCGCTCGGCCAGGGCCTGGGGATCGCCGTCGGCGCGGCTCTGTCCGCGCGGCTCAAGGGCGAGACGCACCGCGTCTTCTGCGTCATGGGCGACGGCGAGCAGCAGGAAGGCAGCGTCTGGGAGGCCGCGATGGCGGCCGGGCACCACCAACTCGACAACCTGTGCGCCGTGGTGGACCTGAACCGCCTTCAGATTGACGGCAAGGTCGAAGACGTCCTCGACATCGCGCCTCTGGGCGACAAGTACGCCGCTTTCGGCTGGCGCGTCCTCGACGTGGACGGCCACGATCCGGCCGCGCTCCTCGAGGCCTTCGCGGAGGCGGAGAGGACCAAGGGGCGCCCAACCGTGCTCCTCGCGCGGACCGTCAAGGGCAAAGGCGTCTCTTTCATGGAGGATCAGGTCGGTTGGCACGGGGTCCCGACCAAGGACCGCGAGCAACTCGATCAAGCCCTTGCGGACATCGGCGCCCCGGGCTTCGACCGAGAGACCGTAGACGGCTTCATTCGCGAGTCCGACGACCTCGCGGACCGCATGGCCGTCGAGGTCGACGCGATGACGCCCAAGTTCTCCCGAGAGGACTACTGGTGGAACGCGGGGCCCGCGATGCGCGTCGAGATGGATCCGACCCGCATGGGCTTCGGACGATGCCTCGCCCGCATCGGGGACGACCCGCGCATCGTCACCTTGCACGCCGACATCTCCGCCTCGATCCGGATCACCGGTTTTGAGGAGGACCACCCGGAGCGCGCGAACCGCGTCTTCAGCGTGGGCATCGCCGAGCAGAACATGATGCAGGTCGCCGCGGGCCTGGCTCTCCAAGGCCACATCCCGATCACCGGCACCTACGGCGTGTTCGCGAGCGGACGCTGCTGGGACCAGATCCGCACCACCCTCTGCTACGGCAACCTCAACGTGAAAATCGCCGGCGCGCACGGCGGCATCTCGGTCGGCCCCGACGGGGCGACGCATCAGTCGCTCGAGGAGATCAGTTGCATGGCGGTGCTGCCGAACATGACGCTCGCGTGGCCGCCGCCCCGGAACTGCCACGCGCGTT
>CAZCER010000140.1:0-9524 GCA_964497385.1 uncultured Armatimonadia bacterium
CCCGCGGCGCGGGGAGTTCGTGAGATAGCGGAGAATGTATCGATGTCGGCATGTCGCACTCGAGACCCGGCGAAGGGGTTGGTGGCCGCGGTCCAGCGGCTCCGTCGGTCGTTCACCGGACGCGACTAGCGTCCGGGGCGCCCGAGAGAAGAGGTGCTCGCATGAAGGTGCTGTTCATGTCGTCGGAGGTCGCGCCCTACGCGTCGACCGGAGGCGTCGGCGATTCCGCCGGAGCCCTGACCCGGGCGCTTGCGCGGAACGGCGTCGACCTGCGCGTGGCGTTGCCCCTCTATCGGTGCGTGCGGACCGCCGCCGACGTCACGGTCACGGTGGAGGACCGCCAGGTCCACGGCGCGATCGAGACCGACGGCCCGGAGCGCAATCCGGGCGTGCTCTTCGTGCGGAATGACCACTACTACGGGCGGAGCGAGATCTACGGCTATGAGGACGAGGCCGAACGCTTCATCTTCTTCTGTAAAGCGGCGCTCAGCGCGGTCAAGCGCTTGGGCTTCCGTCCGGACGTCGTGCATTGCAACGACTGGCAGACCGGTCTCGCGCCGGCGCTGCTGCGCTACGCGTTGGCCGAGGACCCGTTCTACAACCGGGTGGGAACCGTGTTCACTTTGCACAACCTGGCCCACCAGGGATGCTTCGGGCCCTGGGTGCTGCGGCTTGCGGGCCTGCCGGCGGAACTGCTGCGCCCGGACGCCCTCGAGTTCTACGGTCAAGTCAGCTTCCTCAAAGCCGGCATCGTCCATGCGGACATCGTCACCGCTCTCGGCCCGAGCTACGCGCGCGAGATCCAGACCGAAGGCCATGGGGAAAACCTCCACGGAGTGCTCGCCGAGCGGGCCGACCGCTTAGTGGGGGTCCTGAACGGCATCGACGAGGCGCAGTGGGACCCCGAGACGGACGCCGCGATCGCGAAGCCGTTCGGCCCGAACGAGCCGGAGAAGCGCGAGGACAGCGTGCGCGCGCTCCGCGTGGAGTGCGGCTTCGACGCGCGCGCGAAGGAGCCCATTCTGGCGCTCGCTTCGCCGCTGGCGACCCAGTACGGGCTTGGCGTCTTCACGGGGGTGGCCCAAGAGATCGTGAAGCGCGGCTGTCTGCTGGTTGTGGCAGGGCGCGGCGATACGTACTACGAGCGGCTGGTCAGTATGCTGGAGTCCGAGAATCCGGGGAAGGTTCGGTACTTCCCCGACGCCGACGAGGCGCTTCGCCGCCGGGTGCTGGCTGGAAGCCACTTCTTGCTGCGTCCGTCGCTCCGCGAGCCCTACGGCCAGGAAGCCATGATCGCGCTGCGCTACGGCTGCATCCCGATCTCCTCGCTGACGGGGCCGCTGCGCGACATCGTCGGAGGCGGCGACCAGCCGTCGGAGGCGCTCGGGTTCACGTTCGATCCCCCGACAAGCGACGGGATGCTCGAGGCCATCGACAACGCGCTCGCGGCCTACCGGGAGGCCGGCCGATTCCAGGCGGCTCAACGTCGCGCCATGACGGCCGACTTCTCGTGGGATACGGCCGCGGCCGCCTACTGCCGGTTGTATGACCGCGCGGCGGTCCTTGCGGGCGCCGAGAGGAGATAGGACCCCACTTGCACAAGCTTCCGAAGCAACTCGGTTGGGGACTAGGCCTGCTCGCCTTCGTTGGCAGCCTGGTCTGGGACTTCCAGCGGGCGCCCGAGTCCGACCCCGTCGAGATGCTGATGAAGGCCGCCATGTGGGGCGGGCTGTGCTCGGTGCTTGCGGCGGTGGTTGGCTACCTGCTGTTCCTTGCGCTCGGCGGGAACGAGGCCGAGGAACTGGAGATGCCGGAGCCGCTGGCGGCGCCCGAACCGATGCCCATGCCGGGGCGCTTCGTGGATCTGTCCGCCGGAGACGATCAGGTCGAGGAGCCGCCGTCCGCCGCGGCGGAGGACCTGCGCGGATACGCGCCCGACGACATCGCCCAGGCCGTCCGCTCGCAGCTCGCGGACGGAGATTGACATGAGCGGCGGCGTCGGAATGCGCTCCGCTAGACCCGGGGCGACGGAGAGGGCGGCGAGACGATGAGCGACGGGATACGAGGGCTCAAGAGGTACCGCGCGTCCCTCCCGAGCGCGGAACGCGAGGCCCTCATCCTTGAGTACGCCCATCTCGTGCGCTACGTGGTGGGCCGCATCATGGTCGAGCTGCCGGCCCACGTCGACCGCGACGACCTCATCAGCCACGGGACGATCGGGCTGATCAAGGCCGTCGACCGTTTCGACCCCCGACGCGGGGTGAAGTTCGAGACCTACGCCATCGCGGTGATCCGCGGCGCCGTGCTCGAGGCGTTGCGCCAGGAGGACTGGGTGCCGCGATCCGTTCGGGAGAAGGCTCGGCGCGTCCAGAGCGCCGTGGGCTCGCTCGAACTCGAGCTGGGGCGTCCGCCCGAGGCCGAGGAGATCGCCGACGCGATGGAATTGACCCTCGACGACTATGAGCGGCTTCTCGGGGAGATCTCGGTGGTGACGCTGACTTCCCTGGAGGGAGCGCTGGACGCCGATGGGGACGGCGCGGTTCGGCCGATGGACGCGGCGCTCGAGTACTCCGACGCGCCCGAACCGGCCCTCGACGCCGTCGCGACCAAGGAGATCCTCACGGAGGCGGTCTCGGACCTCCCCGAGCGGGAGAAGCTGGTGATCGCGCTCTACTACCAGGAGGGCCTCACCCTGAAGGAGATCGGCAAGGTGCTCGAGGTCACGGAGTCGCGCACCTGCCAGCTCCATACGCAGGCTTTGATGCGGCTCCGGGCGCGACTCAAGAGGCACAGGGCTGTCCTACTAGGTGAGAGATAGGCTCAAGTCGCCCCCTCCGGGGGCCGATGACGCAGACAGAGCGGGCCGGCGCGGGAGCACGGAAGGACCGGGGGTGAGGGAGTTGTCGATCCGGTCGGTTGACATGCAGCACACCCTGCAGCAGACCGCCGCGGCGGAGCGGGTCCAGGCCGTCGACCGCGGACAGGCCGAGCAGCAAGGGCAGCAGTTCGCCCAGCAGTTCGAGCGTCTCGAGAACCTGCGTCGCGCCGCGGTGCGCGAGTCCGATCGCGCGGAGCAAGACCGCATCCGCGAGCGCGAGCGCGAGAGGCGCGAAGGTGGACGCGGCGCGCGGCGCGCCGCACCGGCGAAGGCCGCGGACGACGACCGGCGCGAGTCCTCGGATGGGGAGATCCATCTGATCGACGTCCGCGCCTAGATTGCGCGAGGTTCCCTCGGATGGCGGACACACACCTGGCCTATCTCGTGTCCAGGGCGGATGACGCTCGCGCTTCGTACGTGGGCGCCGTCATGGTCACGGACGCCATCGGACTGCCCGTGGAGTTCCGCTTCACGCAGCCCATACGGCCCACCAAGCTCCATCGCGTCCTGTACGGCAGCACCATGGACCCCTACATCAAGCGCGACGTCATCGCCGCGCGGCTCATGTCGGATCTCGAGACCCGCCCGGCCATCGTGATCGTTCAGGACGCGGCTCTGCTTCCCCTTGACGAGCGCATCCAGGCCCCCTTGGTGCAGGTCTTCTCCACCAAACTCGACGCGCTCGGCTCACTCGGCGCGAGCGACGCCGTGGACGAGACGTCCTTCCTCTTGCAGCTTGCCGACGGCGCCGGTCCGGTTCGCATCACCCTCCATCGCCCCGACGCCTCACGACAGAGCACTGTCTGTGAGCTGCTCACCCGGGTCGCTTCGGCCATGGATGTGTGCGAACCGCTGACCCGCGTGGAAGAGGCCATCGCACTGGTATGCGAGGACGCGCAGAACTCCTAGAGCAACTGTCCGAGGCCATCCGCGTGCTGTTCGGTCGAGTGCGCGTATCCGAGTCTCCCCTCGGGATCGACGCGGAGGCGACGACGGCCGAGACGGCGATCGGGTGCGAATCCAGCCCCGCCGACCTCGTGCGGAGCGGGGAGTCCCGAGTGTCGGGAGACCTCGCCGTGGCCGAGGCGGTGACCCTGGTGCTTCCTCCTCCGGCGTGCGAGACCGAGGACCATCCGGTGTTGGCGGCGATCGAGGTCGCGTCGGCCGATTGCGTGGCCGAGGTGGCCCGCATCGAGTCGGTCTCCCCTCGCATGCTCGAGACCGGCCCGACCCGCCCCGTGCGCGTCGCGGCCCTGTCGACGTCCTCGGTAAGGATGGCCGCGCCGCGAATCGAGCGCGCCCGAACCGCGCGCCTCGACTGCCGCACCGCGCCGCCCGAGCGATTCCGCGCCGCGCTCGCCCCGGCGGCTATTGCCAGCACGCGCGCGCCGCTGCCCCGGTCGAACGCGCGCAGCGCGCGCGTCGACCGCATCGCTTGCGGACTGCCTCTGACGCGCTCGGCGGTCGTGGGGGGGGTGACCCCTACTCTGCTGACCCAGGCGATGCGTGCTCTGGTGTCTCGGACCGGGCTCCCGCCCCGGAGCCTTCGCCTGCTCGGAGTCTTCGCGCCTGTGCCGCTCGCGCCGATCTCCCGGCTGGAGGTCCAGAGCGATGGAAAACAGGTGCGGTTGTGGTATCCTGAAGGGGCCCGAGCGCCCGCCGCGGCGCGCCTTGCGGTCGCTCGGGGTCTTGACGACCAACGCGTCTACGCGGCGGTGCTTCCCCCCGAGTAGAGGATGGCGTACACGCAGTGACCATGGACCTGATCGACGGGCTTCTGCTGGCGCTTGGGGCCGTGAACTTCGGCCTGTGCCTCTACCTCGTGTGGCTGTTCGGGCGGATACGCGAGGGACTCGCCCAAGCTGAGGAGGTCGGCGCCGCGGCGGAGAGGACCGACTCGGCGAGCGAACTGATCGCTCGGGTCGCGGCCGAGATCGAGCGCGTGGCCGAAGAGGTTTCGTCGGACTTCGAGGAGTCCGACGGACGTCTGACGGCTCTCGAGCGCCTCATCGAGGAGCATCTCGCCGCGGAGCGCCGCCCATCGCCCGATGGAGCGCCCGCTGCGGCGGATGGCGCGTCCGGAGAGCCTGACGACGACGTCCCCGAGGACGCCGCGGCCGACGCCGGGGCGGCGGCGGAGACGCGCCGCGACGCTCTCGGAGAGCGGGGCAGGCGGGTGCGCGAGTTGCGGGCCAAAGGCAAGTCGCTCGAGGTGATCGCCCGGGACTTGGGCCTCTCGGGCGGCGAAGTGGAGTGCATCCTGGGCTTGGCCGATCGGCTGGACGCGGCGCCTGCCGACGAAGCGGTCGGCCGGGGTTAAGCGAACACCGTGCACGCCGCCGGGCGCTCCTGCGCGGCGCGGCGCGATGAGGATCAGCGGGGATTGCTCGGCGCCCCGAACACTTAAGGAGGAGTTGCATTGTTCCGGAACTGGCGCCGGGCGTCCGCGTGGACGTTCGCGGTTGCGCTCGGAGTACTGGCCGTGTTGTGCTTGTCGCTGTGCACGGGGTGCGGCGGCAAGGGGGGCAACGAGGAAGTCGCCGTCATCGACGGCTCGTCGCTGACCGAGGCGGACCTCCTCGAGGCTCTGGATGAGAGCCAGCGCGCGATGGTGGGCATGTGGGCCATCCGCAAAGTCCTGGTTGAGGCCGAGGCGACCCGCTGGGGCGTCGAGGCCAGCGAGAGCGAGGTCCAGGCCGCGTTCGAGATGGAACAGGAGCGCGCCGGCGGGGCCGAGCAGTACGCGGCCGTCCTCCAGCAGTCGGGCATGACGCCCGAAGGACGGTTTGCGCAGATCCCGACCGAGATTCTCGTCAAGAAGATCCTCGTTCGCGACGTCGCGGACAAGACCGATGACGAACTCACGAGCTTCCTCGAGGAGTACGCCTCGTCGTTCGGCGGGCACTCCCCGAGGGTGGAACTCTGCGGGGTCGTCTGCGAATCCGAAGAGAACGCCCGCAAGGCCGCGGATCGTCTTTCCGCGGGCGACGACGCCGCATCCGTCGCCAAGGCCCTGGGCATGCAGGGCGGATTCCCGGCTGAGCCCACCTGGATGGACTACGCGCAGCTCGGGAGCCCCGAGTTGATCGACGCGGTGAAAGCCGGCGAGGCCGGAACCGTCGTGGGCCCGGTTCAGTTGGCCGCCGGCTTCGAGACGCCGCTCTGGGTGGTCTGCAAGATCGGCGAGAAGCAAGCGGGCGACATCCCTGACCTGGAGTCCGTGCGCGCGCTCGTCACGCTCGAGGCCAAGATGACGGATGAGAGCGCGGAGGACGAGGGCTCGTTCCTGCGGCGGCTGTTCCTTGAGCACAAGGTTGAGGTCGTGGGAGAGGGCTACGAGTCCCTCGCCGAGGCCATCGCTCAGATGAGCCAGCGGGCGACCGGCCCCGAGGCCGGTCAGTTGGCCATCCCGCCGGCGGGAGAAGGCGCGGCCGCGCCTCCGGCGGAGGGACCGACGGAGAGCGCGGCGGCCCCGGCGCCCGCCGAGACCGAAAGCGCCCAGTGACCGTGTCCGATTGCGTTAGCGGCGAGTTCCTGCGCCTCCTCGAGATCATGGCGCGTTTGCGGGCGCCCGACGGGTGCCCGTGGGATCGGGAGCAGACTCCCGAGTCTCTTCGGCGCACCTTCCTCGAGGAGGCCTACGAACTCGTTGAGGCGATCCACTCCGGCGTTCCGGATCGCGTCCGCGACGAACTCGGCGATCTTTGCCTCCACATCGTCTTCCAGGCTCGCATGGCCGAGGAGGCCGGGCGCTTCGACATGGGCGATGTGCTGCGGGGCGTGAACGAGAAGCTCGTCCGGCGGCACCCGCACGTGTTCGCGGATTCAAGCGTGACGAGTCCGGACGAGGTCGTCGTGAAGTGGGATGAGATCAAGGCGGCGGAGCGCCGCGAGAACGGCGAGGTGCGGGAGTCGCTCCTCGACGGCGTGCCTCGAGAGATGCCTTCGCTTCTCTACGCGGAGAAGCTCCAGCGACGGGCCGCGACCGTCGGCTTTGACTGGCCGGACGCCTCGGGCCCCCTCGAGAAGGTGGCCGAGGAAGCGCGCGAACTGGCGGAGTCCGACGACCCGGAGGAGGAGTTCGGCGACCTTCTCTTCGCCCTCGTGAACTTCGCGCGCTTCGCCGGCATTAGCTCCGAGGTCGCGCTTCGCCGCGCGAGTGAGAAGTTCGATCGTCGCTTTCGAGAGATTGAGGCGGCGGCGCGCCATGAGGGACGAAGCCTCGAAGGCATGTCGCTTGACGAGATGGACGCGCTGTGGGACTTGGTCAAGAGTCGTGAGGGCGGGTCGGCGTGAGGCTGGACAAGTTCCTGAAGGACACCGGGATCATCCGACGCCGCACGGTCGCGAAGGACCTCGCGGACGCCGGCCGCGTGGAGATAGACGGGCGCAAGGCGCGCGCGGCGGCGGAGGTCCGAGAGGGCCAGCGGATCCGCGTGGACTTCGGCCGCAAGGCCGTGACCTACGAGGTGTTGGGCGTGCCTCTTCGCACGCCGCGCAAGTCCGAGACCGACGATTTCGTTCGGCTTGTGAGTGAGGAAACGCGTGAAGACTGGTAGAATAGCTCGGCGTTGTCAGCCGCAGCGACGTTGGCTGGTGTCGGCGGGCGCGTCGTAGACACGTGCCGATTCGCTCCGTGAGCGCACTCGCGCGCGACCCAGTGATCACAGTACATGGCCCGGCGAGCGGGCGGAGGGACGAAGGAGATCTATGTCTGATAAGCGCGTCTGGCTCTTCTCCGAGGGTAACAAGGACATGCGCGATCTGCTCGGCGGCAAGGGTGCGAACCTCGCCGAGATGACGAACGCCGGTCTGCCGGTGCCCTACGGCTTCACGATCACGACCGCCGTCTGCAACGACTACGTCGAAGCCAAGCACAAGCTTCCCAAGGGCCTCATGGATGAGGTCGAGGTCGCGCTGCGGGACGTCGAGAAGCGTTCCGGCAAGAAGTTCGGCGACCCCTCCAATCCGCTCCTGGTCTCCGTTCGTTCCGGCGCCAAGTTCTCCATGCCCGGCATGATGGACACCGTCCTCAACCTCGGACTGAACGACGAGGTCGTCGAGGGTCTCGCGAAGCTCACCGGGAACCCGCGGTTCGCGTACGACTGCTACCGCCGCTTCATCATGATGTTCTCGGACGTCGTCAAGGGCACCGGCAAGGACCCGTTCGAAGAGGAACTCGAGAAGATCAAGAAGGAACTCGGCGTCGAATACGACCACGAGGTTCCGGCCGAGTCGCTCAAGAAGCTCGTTGCGATCTCCAAGGCGATCTACAAGAAGAAGCTCAAGGCGGACTTCCCGCAGGAGCCGATCGAGCAGCTCCGCGACTCCATCTGCGCCGTGTTCGAGTCCTGGGACACGCCGCGCGCCCGCACCTACCGCAACAGCGAGAACATCCCCCACAACCTCGGCACCGCCGTCAACGTGCAGATGATGGTCTTCGGCAACATGGGCGATGACTCCGGCACGGGCGTCGCGTTCACTCGCGACCCCGCCACCGGCGCGAACGAGATCGCGGGCGAGTTCCTGCAGAACGCGCAGGGCGAGGACGTCGTCGCCGGCACCCGCACCCCGCTCGACATCCGCGAGATGAAGAAGAAGTTCCCGAAGCCCTACAAGGAGTTCGCCGCGGTCTGCTCGCTCCTCGAGAAGCACTACCGTGAGATGCAGGACATGGAGTTCACCATCGAGGGCGGCAAGCTCTGGATGCTCCAGACCCGCGCCGGCAAGCGGACCGCCATGTCGGCCCTGAAGATCGCCGTCGACATGGTCGCGGAGAAGCTCATCACCCGCGAGGAGGCGCTCCTGCGCGTGAAGCCCTCCGACCTCGACCAGCTCCTCCACAAGCGCGTGGACGCGCAGGGCCTGAAGAAGGCCGGCGTGCAGCCGCTCGCGACCGGCCTGAACGCGAGCCCCGGCGCCGCCGTCGGCGTCGCCGTCTTCGACGCCGACACCGCCGCGGCGCGCGGCGAGACCGAGCCCGTGATCCTCTGCCGCATCGAGACGACGCCCGACGACATCCACGGCTTCCTGAAGTCCAAGGCCATCCTGACCTCGCGCGGCGGGAAGACCTCCCACGCCGCCGTCGTCGCCCGCGGCAAGGGCGTCCCCTGCGTCGCCGGCTGCGAGGCGCTCGACATGCAGCTCGCGAAGCGCCAGTTCAAGGCCCCTGACGGCACGGTCATCAAAGAGGGCGATACGATCACCGTCGACGGCACGAGCGGGAACGTCTACGCCGGCGCCGCGCCGCTCGTGGACCCCGAACTGAACCAGGACTTCGTGACCTTCCTCGAGTGGGCCGACAAGACGCGCCGCCTGAACATCCGCGCGAACGCGGACGAGCCCGTCGACGCGGCGAAGGCCGTGGAGTTGGGCGCCGAGGGCATCGGCCTCTGCCGCACCGAGCACATGTTCATGGCTCAGGACCGGCTCCCGGCCGTGCGCCGCATGATCCTCTCCGACGACCCGAAGGCCGAGGAGGCCGCGCTCGCCGAACTCCTTCCGATGCAGCGCGCGGACTTCATCGGCATCTTCCAGGCCATGGGCGAGCGCCCGGTCACGGTCCGTCTGCTCGACCCGCCGCTGCACGAGTTCCTGCCGAACAAGGAACTCGTCCTCGAGAAGATCTTCACCATGCGGGCCAAGG
>CAZCER010000141.1:0-9513 GCA_964497385.1 uncultured Armatimonadia bacterium
CTCTCCGCTGCGTCGAGCCTTGCGTTCAGCCAGTCGAGGATCATCTTCACCGGCCCGACGCGATAGGCGAGCCAGATCGTCCAGTTGAGCGCAACCGTTTCGGACGTGAGGCTGATCTCCACCTTCGGACAGTTGTCGAACCGTCCCGCCGGAAGCACCAGATCGTCCACGCCGGAGAGCGCGGCGGAGTACTGTGCGGCCGCCGGCTCGCCGCCGTCGGGGCCGAGGACGGCGGTCGTCAACGCGTAGGAATCACCGACGCGCATCACATCCGGAAGCCAGCTCACCGGAGGCGTGAGTTCGCCCCACTCCCCGCCGCGCCAGACGACGCCGTCCTCGCCGAACGCGAGATCCGTGTACGCATCCTCCTGCGTCCCGCCCGGGGATGTGAAGGAGAAGCGATAGACTCCGGCGGCGTCAGCCTCCATTGCGGCGGCGCGCCGCCAGTCGCGCGCGCCCCGCACCGAACTGAAGCGCAGATAGTCGTCCGGGGAGACCGTGAAGTACTCCGCGGAGCGCACCTCAGGGGCGGGCACCGGAGCGAGCGGCGCCGACGTGATCGCGCCCGCCGCGACCTCAACGACCGCCGACGCGGCGGAGTAGGCCCCGGTCGCGTCCGTGCCCGACACGGCGTACTCGCCCGCGCCCAACGCGTCGAAGCTGAAGAAGCCCTTCGCATCGGTCGTGCGCCAAGCGCCGTCCGCGAGGGCGACGCGCACGCCGTCCACGAGACGGTGGGTGCTCGGGTCGCCGGGATACGGCGAGAAGACAAGCGTCCTTGAGCCGTCCTCGGACGCGTCGATCGGCCCGAGAACGTAGCCGTCCAGCGTACCGCTCGTGCGGGTGTCGGCGCCGTCGAAGAACGGGCTCTCGACGCCCGTCCCTCCCCCGCCGCCCACGATGGAGCAGCCGCACGCCAGCGTCAGACCCACGGCTGCCAAGGCGACCGCCAAACGGCGTCTCATGGGACGCCTCCTTCCACGCGGCGCACGCGCACTTCGATGGGGCCGCGTTCCTCAATCGCGATCGACGCGACGCCGCGCTCATCGGCGACGACCGCGAGGGTCTCGTCCCGAGAGGAGCCCGCCTCATGGATCGCGACCCGGAACTCATCGCCGGGCTCGACCGGCATCGCCCCGGACGAGAGTTCAAGGTAGTACGGCGTCGGCGAGCCGCCTTCGAACATAGGCTCCGAGTCGGTGAACGCGCACTCCGCGTCGAAGGGCGCAAGAAGGAGGCGCGCGCCGTCAGGCCCGTACTCGGCGACCCACGCCAACACGCGCGGACCGGTGACGCGCAGCGGCGCGTAGCGGGCGACCAGCGACTCGCCCGGCCCGAGCGAGCCGCGCAGAATCGTCGGCGAGGGGACGCGGCCCCCTAGGAGCCCCGCTTCGACGACCGCGCCGGTCACCAGGACGCCCGGCTCCGCGAGCGTCCGCACATAGAGGTCGGTGGGCCGCTCGCCGTAGTGCGCGACGACGACGCGGTCCGGAGCGTCGCGGACCTCGGTGTCGCCCGGCAGAAGCCCCGGCGCGCCTTCGTTCTCGATCCGTGCTCCGCGGGAGAAGAGGTCGCCCCAGAACCGATCGCCCAGCGGCTCGTGAGGCGTCCAGGTCCCGAGGCACTGCGTGGAGGCGAAGACCACGGCGCCCTCGCCGAAGCTGTTCGTGAAGACCCCCGCGTAGTAGAGCACATTCGCTCGCGTCTCGTCGCGTCGCGCGCGGATGACGAGCGCCGGCCGGGCCCCGGCCGTGATGCGCACATCGCCCACCGCGCCCCGGAACGCAAGCCCCGTGGTGCGTGCGCCCGCCGGCATGGAGGGCGCGACCGGCGTCGGACCGGCCACCTCGGCGTCGGCTTCCATCGGGAAGATCGAGCGGATCTGCAGGATGCCCGTGAGCGCGATGTAGGCCTCCGGGAAGGAGCGGAACGTGCCCGTCTGCCGCGACGCGAGCCCGAGGTCGCAGTAGAGGAGGCCTCCGTTCCGAACGTAGGCCCAGAGTTCCTCGCCGAGCGCGGGATCGACGTCGTAAAGCTGCGGAGCGAGCACCACCGCGTAGCGCGCCAGCGCGCCCGGCCCTACGCTCTGCGCCGGGACGACGTCGATCCCTCCGAACCGGTGCCCTCGCCCGTACAACTCGAGAGCGGCCATCGGCTCGGAGGTCCAGCCGCGCGCGTCCACCAGTCCATAGAGCGGGCGACCGGCGGAGTTCCGAGCCCCCATGTGGATCGGTTGGTACACAAGCGCCACCGTGTTGGCCGGCAGGTAGCCCTCAAAGCGCTCCAGCGTCGCGCGCGCCTCCGCGAGCGCCTCCGCGAGTTCCGGGTCCGACGCCGCGGTGCGCCAGTCGCTCAGGACGACCCCGCGCGCGCCGTGCACGAGCCCCGCCTGGATCCGGCGGCGCAGATCGTCGGCCCCGGTGTCGGCGGTCACATCGATCCCGAAGAAAGCGTCGCGCGTTCCCGCCGCCCGAGCCGCGTCCACGGCGATCGCGTTCCCGGTCGCGGGATCGATGGGCGCCTCCGCCGGATCGATCCCGGTCACCGCCCCCGCCAGACCGGCGGGCAGGTTCGCCAGAGCCCAGAACGCGGTCTCCTCCCCCGCCACAACGGGACGTTGGGCGCGGTCGAAGCGCAGATACGAATCCACGAACATGCTCACGGCCGTTCGATGGACGAGCGCGTCGCAGGTCGCGACGTCGAGGAGCGACATGGAGAGCCCCAGATCGGATCGTCCGGCCGATTCGGCCGCCATGTCCCTCGTCGCGCGCGCGAAGTCGGCGCACTGCGGCCCCCACACTCGCTGAAGCGCCTCGACGTCGGCGTAGCGCGCGGTGAGGTAGTCGCGCAGATCCTCCCGGCGCGGCGCGACCGCCTCCGAGAGGCGGCTCGGGCTCAGCCAGGCCACCACGCAGGGGTGCGGTTCGACCGCCTGAATGAGGTGGTAGATGCGCGTTCCCACGGAGTTCCGGTAGCCGCCGTCCGAGGGGACGACCGCAACAGGCCCGTCCGGGGGAGGGGCGACCGCCCGCATGCCCAACATCACGGCGACGCCCTCGCGGTCGCAGGCCTCGAGCAACGCGCCGAGCGACTCCCACTCGCCCTCCGCGTCGCCGTAAGTCAGAGGGAGTTCAACCAGAGCGAGGTCGAAACCGGCCTCTTTGAAGGGAGCGACCTCCACCGCCCGACTTAGGCCGTACGCGGCCAAGACCGGCCTGTCGGGAAGGCCCATAGCCGGTTCGTCCTGGGCCCGCGCCGCCCCGGCCAGGGCGCACGCGGTGAGCGCAAGCAGCAACGAGCACGCACGCCTCACGCGATTCCCCACATTCAGCATCCGAGGCCGACGCCGCTCCGCCTCCCGCCTCACAGCGGCCCGATGAGGTCGTCGTCGGTCGAGGGCGTCCCGCCCGCGGTGATCGCGCTCGGGCGCGAGTCGATGCCGATCTGCCCTTCGGACGCGGCCAGGCGCTGCGCGTCGGCCGCGCGATGGCAGGCGGCGGTGCTGTTGGCGTCGAGAGCGTACTTGGTCTCGGCGATCGCCTGCAAGAACAGGTCGGAACTCCGCTGGAGCTGAGTCAGCCAGGTCTCGTACCCGGCCGTCGGAGCCATGGCGTAGAGCGCGTCGCCCAGAGCGGTGAACTCGCCCTCGAGCTTGGTCACCTCATCGCGAAGCTCTTCGCGCGTCCGCTGGACCCCTGCGGGGCCCTCGGTCAAGAGCTGGTGCGTTTCCGTGAGCGCGCTGGAGAACCGCGTGCTCTTGCTCACGAGTTCCGTGTCGATGGCCTCCGCGACGCCCTGGAGCACGTCGGGCGAGAACGCGATGCTGTCTTCTCGGGAGAGGAGGTAGTCCAGGACTTCGGCGTAGGCGCCCTCCGGACCGGCGGCCCTGCGCTGGGCCTCGATGAGGAGTTCAGCGCAAGCGTCATCGAAAGTCTCGGGCCGAGCCGCCCGCCACTCGATCAGGTAGTCCACGGCTCTCTGGGGACTCCCAATGCGGATCAGGCACTTGACCATCCCAAGCCGCACGCGCGGCTCCCACGGATGCGCGTAGAAGACCTTGTCGAACTCCTCGTAGGCGCGCTGCCAGTTAGGCTCCGGCTGCAGCTCCATGTACTTCTCCGCCAGCGCCACCCGCGCCGCTTCATCGCCGGGGTTCGCCGTGAGCCAGAGCTTGAGATCCTCGATGGTGCGCCCTGTGTGCACATTGACGTCGATCGCGTTCAGGCTGCTCAGGCGGGCGAGTTGCTCGAGCTGCGCCACACGGTCGAGCTGCCACGGCTCAGCGCACTTGCGCGCGACCTCAACGTCTTCCAGGGCTCCTTCGCGGTCGCCGGTGTGAATCCGGAGCCGTGCGACGGCGCAGGCCACGTCGTATTGCGTGCTGCGCGACAGTCCTCCGCCGTTGTACACCTCGACGAGCGCGTCAAGCGCCTCCTCGAGTTCGCCGACGCGCTCCAGGTCCTCCGACTGCGCCAGGGCGGCGTAGGCCTTCGTGTCGTTCGCGCCGGGGAGCGTCTCCGCCGCGCCCGGTTCGACGGGGGCCTCTCCCGCGCCGCCCGTTGCCACACCCTCCCCCGCAGGGCCCGCCGAGACGCCTTCGCTCGAGGGGGCGCCCTCCGCGGAGACCTGGTCGCCGGTCTCCAGGCTGCCCTCCTCGCGCATCTCGCGAAGGGTGTCCAGGGCGTAGCGCGCCATGCTCTCGTACACGCGGTCGTCGTCGGTCGTGAACACCTTAGAGGTGTGCCATCGCGAAAGACGGTCGAGGAGGTGAAGCTCGAGATTCCAGACGCGCCGCGGCTCCGCGTCCTCGTCCGCATCCTCTTCGCCGGCCGCGTCCGCCGCCGCGGCCCCTTCGCTGCAGATCACCCACAGCGCGGCGTCGTAGCTGTTCGCGGGGTCCCAGGAGATCGCGTGCAGGATCCGCAACGCGATCTCCTTCGTGATCTTCTTGTGATCGGCGTCCTCGCGGCTCAGAGCGCCCTCGAGCCGCGCCGCCAAGACGGCGGGGAACTCCGGGTCGTAGGTGTCGCAGCGCGACATGGCGGAGAACAAGGGCACAAACATCTGCTCATGCGTCGGACGGTCGTCCGTCCGCCCCTCGGCGTCGCGGCCCACGCGCCTTACCACGTCGCCCTCGAAGGGAAACACCATGAAGCGGTAGCGGCTGTCCGCGCGGACCCCGCTTGCGCCCACGAGCGCAAGGGCGGCCAAGCAGACAATGGGGAGCGCGCCCCGCCGGTTTATCAGAGTCGTCATCCTACAGCTCCCCTCGGATCGCGCGGACGTGCTAGCCGGAGCCCCTGCGACGGGCCAGCTCGTTGTCGATGCTTCGCACCGTCGCCGACGCCGTCGGCATGCTGAGTTCGCCCGCCTCGGCCGCCGAGCGCCGGGCCTGCTCGAGCAGCTTGACCGCCTCTTCGTTGCTTCCGGCCGAGAGAGCCCGGCGTTGGAGATCCAGCGCCTCACGGGCAAGGCTCTCGCCCGTCGGCCGCGCGCCGCCAGTGGAGCCGCGCGCTCCGGAAGAGACGCTGATCGTCGGGCGCCCAGTCGACGCTGCCGGCTGGATCGTGCGCGCCGCGCCGCCGCCGGCCGGCGTGATCGTCGTCGCGTGCGCCGGTTGGGAGGGATCGGGCGTCGTCGCCGTCGCCGACCCGCCGACCGGGGTTGTTGGAAAGCCGGACCCGGAGGACCCGCCGCGCGCCCAAGGCCGGCGCGTCACGGGGCGCATCGTTCCGGTCCCGGAAGGCGAAGCGCTCTGGGGATCCGGCGCGGGACCCGAGGCGCTGGTGTTCTCGAGCAGACCGCCGCGGTCGGAACCGGGGTCCACCGTCGCCCCGCGCGCGCCCGCGCTCTGCTGGTTGAAGAGCGCGGCCTCCGAGTTCGGATCCACGCGCGGCGCCATGCTCAGCGGGGCCAGAGACCCGGCCGGGGGCAGCGACCCCGAGGCCTCGGGCGTCATTGCGGAGGCCCCGGGCTCGGGCAGAGCCAGTCCGGGAGGCGGCATCGCCGCGGCTAGCCCCGAAGAAAGCCCATCGGCCACACCCAGCACCGCGCCGACGCTCGGGGCCGTCGGATCGGAGGCGAACACCTGACTCGCAACCGTCGCCGGAAGCGCTTCTCCAGCCCCGCCGCCCGCTTGCTCACGGTAGATCGTCTTGAGAAGCGCTTGCGCTTCGCGATTCGTCGGGTCGGCCTCGAGCGCGCTGTTCACCCAGCGCTCCGCGTCCAGGTAGTCGCCAACCGCCAAAGCGCCGCGCGCACGGGACATCGCGTCCTCCGCGGAGGTCGCCGTCGCGGAAGCCGTCTCAATGGCGTCGATCCTGTGGTTGGGCTGCCACCATGCGAAGTAGCCGATCAACCCACCCGCCGTCACGAGAGCGAACACACCAGCGGCCACGCCTGCGGCGATCCACAGCGGGCGCTTGTCTTTCGCCGCGCCCGAGGCTGGCAGGGCGCCCTCGCGGTCCGGCGCCAGGCGGGCTAGGCGGAGACGGTCGAGCCGACTGGAGGGGTCAATGGCAAGGGCCGCTTCGTACTGAGCGACCGCGTCCTCGGTGCGGCTCGCGCGCTCGTAGAGGCCGGCCAGACACGACCGCGCGCGCGCGTCGCCCGGGTCCCCAAAGACGGCCTTCTCGGCCAGTGCGATCGCGCCGGCAAGGTCGCCTCCGGTCTCCACGTTCGCCGCTTCACGAAGAAGCGCCGTGACGTCCACCGGGTCGGGAGGCAGGATCGGGGCGCTCTCCTCCGCCGGAGACGCGGTCGCAACGGGCGTCGGAGGCGCGGGATCGGCGGCTTCGAGCGCGGCGCCGCAGTTGCGGCAGAAACGGCTGTCGGAGTCGTTCAGAGTCCCGCATTCCTTGCAGTACATAAGCTACCTCCCGCTCGGCGGCGCCGGGCAGTTTGTGTGGAGTGTTGTTGGTTATACTACTCTCTTGAACGGTGTCCTGCACTGGCCGGCCTCCGCCCGCACCGTCCGCGGCGCCGCTTCCGCCGCCGCCTTCTTGGACGGTCAAACCCGGCGAGACGTTCCCCGCCTGTTCCTCGCGCGCGAGTTTTCGGTACACCAAACTTGTCGCTAGGCGTCTAACCCGGCGTCGCGACATGATCCCGCGTGGCTCTCTACGCGGCAGAGGGAGGGCTCCCATGAGAGCGCCCGCGCTTCCCGTCTCGCTTCTGACCGCTTTTGTTGTTCTTCCCGTTTGCGTCTCCAGAGCCCACAACATGCCGCCCGACGTCCCTCTGATCGAGCTTGCCTTCGAGCCGGGCAGCGGAGACCTCGTCGCGCGCGCCGGCGTCTGGTCGCCCGCCGATGCGGTCGCGGAGGCCGACGCCGCGCTGTCCGAAGGCGACGCGGCTGAGGGCAAGGGCTATCTGCGCCTGTCCGTCCGCGCGGCGCGTGACGGCGACCTGCGCTACCGGATCCCCGTCGTCTACCGCGCGGGCGCTGAAGGTTTCATCGCTTTGAGCCTGCGGGCGGCCGAACTCCCTCCCGGCGCGAGCGCCTCCGTCGAACTCTGGGCCGGCGACGCCGCCCTGCCGGAGGAGGACATCGCGCCCTTCGCGCGCGAGCCGATTGCGGAGACGGGCGTGTGGCGCGGCTACCACTGCGATCTGGGGCTGCTCCGAATCGCCGGCCCGACCTGCCACCTCAGCCACGTGTGCATCGCGCTGACGGGGATGCCCGCCGGATCCCGCGCCACCGTGGACCTTGACGCCCTCCGTCTCGTCGGCGACGACCACGACGGCTTCAAGCGGCTCCGGCGTCAGCTGGACCCCGCCACGCTGAACCCCACGGCCCCCGCGTTCCTCCAGGCGGCCGGCAACCGCCTAGGCGCTCTTCCCGAGGAACTGGAGTCGACCGGGAGCCTCGAAGAGCCCCATGGGAGCGCGCTCGACAGCGCGCGCGCCTGGTATCGGGACGCGCGAGCGGACGTCGTGCGGACCATGGCCGCGGCCGAGGAACGCGCGGCGCGGATCGCCGACGGGAGCCTGCCCTTGACCGAGTCCATACTCAGCGAGGCCGAGCGCGTCGACCTTGCCGAGCGCCTCTCCGAACTCGAGTGCGTCGCCGCGCAACCAGGCCAGGCCGAAGAGGCGCGCCTCGACGCCCCCTGGGCGATGTGGATCTCTCCGGTCAGCCGTTGGCGCCTCCCCGCGCCTACGGACGCTGTGGTCTTTGGCGCCCTCCGCTCGCGGATCGCTTTCCCTTGCGCCCCCGGCGAGTCGCGGCACATCCTCCTCACTCTCCGCCCGGCGCGCGGCCTGCACCAGTTGACGATCACCCCCGGGCCCCTGTCGTGCGGCTCCGGGCCGGGGATCCCGGCTGAGCGGTGGGACGTCCGGCATGTCGTGAGTTGGACGCAGGCCACCGAAGGACTCCTCGCGCGCGGAGAGCCCCGACTGACGCCGGAGCTGCTGCTCCGGAGCCCGACGCCCCCACCCTCCCCCCCAACCCCGACCGGCGCGCCCCGACCTTTCCTTGCGCACCGCCCCTGGTGGATGATCACGAAGATGTCCGCGCTCCTGGCGCCGGATGAGGTCGCGCCTCCTTCGGGCGCGTTCCTGCCCGCGGACGCCGACGCGACTCAACCCGTAGACGCGCCCGCGGGCGAACTGCATACGTTCGCCCTTTCCTTGTCCCCACCGGCCGGCCTTCGAGGGGGGCTGTACGAGGGTGAAGTCACCATCGCTTCGGAGGAAGCGAGCGTCACCGTCCCGGTCTCCGTCGACCTGCTTCCCGCCGAGCTTCAGGCGACGCCGCTTCACGTCGCGGCGGAACTCCGGAGCTGTCTGGGAGACGCCGACGTCGCCGATCTGAGCCGCCTCTCCGAGGCGTCGATGCGCGCCGTTCTTCAGGACATGCAGGACCTCGGCGCCAACGCCATCACCCTCGGCGAGGAGATCGACCATCACCCGATGCAACTCGAGGCCGCCCGGCGGGCGCTCGCACTGCGGCGCGACCTCGGAGTCATTGGCAGCCCCACGATCGCGCACACGGCCGAGAAGGTCTACCGCGAGGTCATCTTCCTTGCCGCGAACAAGGAGTCCGACCCGGCCGCGTACCAGGACATCGTGCACGCCCTCGGAGAGACCGCGCAGGCCCTTCGCATGCTCGAGCGGGAGTACGAACTCGACGGCTTCGCCCTGGCAGGGCTCCCCGGCGCCAGCTCCGACTGGACCGGCTACGAACGCAATCTCGCGGAACTGGTCGCGGCGGAGATCGGCATCGAGACCTTCATCGAGGCCCAAGCGCACATTTCGCGGCGGGGCGCCGGGATGGGCTTCGTGTCCGTCCCCTTGCCCACGCCGATGGACCTCTCCGTGGCGAGCGAAGGCGGGTTTCGTCTCTGGTGCTGCCCCCCGTCAGTGGGCCTCGAGCGGCCGGCCAGGCTGCGGCGCGAGGCGGGCTTCTGGCTGGTCGGACGCGGTTTCCAGGGGCTCTATCTGCCCTACTGGCGGGCGTTCGGCGATCCCACCAACGATTTCGACGCTCCCGCGAAGGACATGATGCTC
>CAZCER010000142.1:0-4612 GCA_964497385.1 uncultured Armatimonadia bacterium
GGGGTGCGCGAATGGAACAGAAGCGCTGGAGGCAGATCGTGATCCGGGTGCCGCTGCTGGTCGCCGACCCGTGCATGGGTTGGCTCAGCACCACACTCGAGACGGGCGTGGCGTCCGAGCAGGGCGGCACGCACGCGCTCCTGTCCGTGTATCTCGGAACGCACAGCATCGATTCAGCCGATGTGGTCAAAGGTCTTGACCAGCTCATTCGGGACACGGAGGTCGACGCCAAGGCCGAACTTGTCTCCGATAAGTGGATCCGTGAGGAGGACTGGGCCTCCGCCTGGCGTCGCTACGCGCAGCCCATTCGAGTGGGGGAGCGCCTCTTGGTGCTTCCGTCGAACCATGAGCCCCCCGATGAGGACCTGGTGCTCATCAAGATCGATCCCGGCATGGCGTTCGGGTCAGGCAGCCACGTCTCGACACGGATCGCGCTGGAACTCCTCGAACGCTCGATGAGGCCCGGGATGGTGGTCGCCGATGTGGGGTGCGGCTCCGGAATCCTCTCGGTAGCTTGCGCGAAGCTCGGGGCCGCGAGCGTCACCGCGGTGGACATCGACCCATCGGTGATCGAGTCGGCCCGACGGAACATGGAGCGCAACGAGGTCTCCGAACACTTCACCTGCGCGGAGGCTTCCGGGATCCCGGCGCCGCCGGACGGGGGCTTCGATCTGATCGTCGCGAACATCACGCCTCCCGTGATCGCGAGCATGCTCCCCGACGTGGCGCCCTCTCTCAAGCCGGGCGGCGTGTTCATCGGCAGCGGCATCCTCGAGGAGCGCCTCTACGAGGTCACCGAGCCCCTGGAGACGATGCCCGAACTCGAGACCATGGAAGTCGCGACGCGCGAGGGGTGGTGCGGCGTCTCGTGCGTGAGCCGCCGGAGCTGACTCCTCCGCCTTCGGAACCGAGTCCGACCTCGTTCGGCGACGTGGCGCCCTACTACGACTATCTGATGCGCCACGTTCCGTACGCCGACTGGGCCGACTACACGGAGCGGCTCTTCACAGCCCACCGCGTTGACGCCGTCGAGATCCTCGACCTCTGCTGTGGGACGGGACTGTTCGGTCTGCAGCTTGCGCGCAGAGGCTACTCGGTCGCCGGCGCGGACCTCAGTCACCCCATGCTGCGCGAGGCCGCGCGGAACGCGCGCAAGGCGAAGCTCGACATGGCCCTCGTCGTCGCCGACGCCTGCGCTCTTCCGTTCCACGAGGGGTTCGACGCGGTCGTCTCGGTCTTCGACAGCCTGAACAACATCACGCACGAAGGGGGCCTGCTCGCGGCCTTTCGGTCGGCGGCGCTTGCGCTGCGCCCGCGGGGCTGGTTCGTCTTCGATGTGAACACCATCCGGGCGCTCGAAGAGGAGCTGTTCACACAGAGCCGAACGAGTGACTCCGACACGTTGCACTACGACTGGGTCTCACGTTGGGACCCGCGCACGATGCTCAGCACGATCCGGATGGAGTTCGAATGGCGGGGGTGCGATCCGCCGCTGAGGTTCTCGGAAACCCATGTGCAGCGCGGCTACTCCTTCCAGGACATGGTGGAGTGGCAAGAGGAAGCGGGCTTCCGGGTGGAGGCCTGTTATGACGCGTACTCCCTGCGGCGCGCGAACGATCGCTCCACGCGGGTGTTTTACGTAGCTCGCAAGCTGTAGGGACGCTCCGGAAGGGTCGCGCGAAGTGCGGAGACCAGCCATCTCGATCCTGACCGTCTTCACTATCGTGATCGCCGGCGCCGGGTGCGGCAAGTCCGCGCCGAAGGAGGCCTACGGCGCCACGCCCGACGAGGCGGCTCTCGCGTTCGCGAAGGCCATGCAGGCCGGCGACGCCGAGACGGCCGCCAGCTACTGGGCCTACAACGAGGAGTCGCGCCGACAGAACGAGGACTGGGACTCCTTTCCGTCCGGCCAGCGGGGCCAGATCATCGCCAAGGTGCGCGAGGAGCGGATCGCGGCCCTCGGGCAGCAGGCGGCTGCCTGGAAGGCGGCCTCGGGCGACCTCACCGCGCAGGCCGCCGGCGACGCCGTCACCATCGTCGCGGGCGGCGCCCCGGTCGCGCAGGTCACCTGCGTGAAGGCCAAAGAGGGCTATCAGGTCATCGAGGCGACGACCGCTGGCGGCCGGTGAGTCCGGATGACCCCCGTGTTCCTCCTTGTGATGCTGTGTGGGCAGCCGGCCGCGGCGTCGGATCTCGTGGAGCTGCACCGGATCCGCATCGAGAACGAGAACGGCGGCGCCATCGAGGTCTCGCCCGACGGCGGCGCCAACTGGCTCGAGATCGGAAGCGTGCTGCGCCCGGCGCGCCGTCTGGTTGAGGGCTACGCGGCGACGCGGTGGTCGCAGGACGGCACTGTCTGCTGTTCCGCGGTCCATGGCCTGCGCATCCGGGTGAGGCGCTGCTCGGAAGACGGTCGAGGGGCGCTCTTCGCGTTGACGCCCAAGGAGTTCGCGAGCCCCCCGCCCGGATTCGGGGGGTTCGATCCCGGCGCTGCGGGCATCTACACCGACATCCGCGCCGGGACCGGCGTCTTCCGGAGCCTCGCGCCCTTCGTCGGCAACCGCGCCTACATCGAGTACTCCGATCATCTGGAGCCGCTTCCGCGGACGTATGAACCCACCGTGGGCGACACGATCGTACTGATTGTCGAGCGCCCCCGGCGCCACCCGAGCGCGCTCGTGTTCGAGACCCGCCCGGGCGGCGCCGTGACGATGGAGTTCGCCGACGGAACGGTGGAGCGCATCGCGACGGTCGAGCGTCCCGTTCGCGGCGTCGGGCGCTTCGACGCCACCGGCTACACCGGCGTCGGGTGCATCAACACCAATCACGCGGGCGTCATCACGATCTCGACCGCGCCCGACCACAATGGGGAGCCGCTCTTCGACGACCCTTTCGGCGAAACCCGGGGAGGCTTCATGATTCAGCCGAACCGTCACGCGGAGAACGAGGGCAAGCCCATCGAACAGGTGATGGTCGTCGGACCCGTCAGGGCCGGGGCCCCCGCCCTGGAGGGCCAGCCTCCTCTCTTCGCGGGCTATCTCGGCCTAAGCTTCCAGTCCCGCGACCCCGCCGCCGGCTACACGTGTCTGATGAGCGTCGACGGAGGGCCGTGGGAGCCCCTGCCCGAGTACGTCGGCCGGCATGAGAGCCTCTTCGAGGCGCCGGCGCTCACTCGGTACTTCCGCGACCGCGGGGCGCCTCGAGTTGTCAGACAGGGAGTGACCGCGCTGCGGATCGCCTTCCCCGAACAGCGCGAAACCGAGACCGAGGAGACGGCCATGTCGACCGAGAATAGCGCTCCTGCGCCATGGCATGCCTTCGAGGCGTCGGAAAGCGACCTCGCGATATGAGTGAGATCGAACAGACCAGCACCGAACTCGAACTCCTGGAGAATGTGGGGAAGTCCCTCCAGAAGCTCGTGCATGACGCGAACAACCACCTCGCGAACGCCCTGGGCCAAGCGCAGATGATCGCGCTGAAGCTTGGGCTCTCGGAACTCACCCCCGAGACGGCGCGCGAGATCGCCGAGCGGAGCGATCGCATCGTCGGCGCCGTCCGCGCCTGCGAGCGGCTCTTCTCCCGCTATCGCGACTTCTACCGTCCTCCCAGCGTTGCAGCCTATCCCGCGCGCCTCGGGCCGATGCTCGCCCAGGCTCTGGAGCGCGCTCGAGCCCGTTGGCCCGAGGCCGTGCTGGTGGTCGAGGCTCCGGATGACGTCCTTGAGTCGGAGGTGATGGCCGATCCCGATCGGCTGATCGACGCCCTCGCCGGCGTCCTCGACAACGCCGTGATCGCCACCTACGAGAAACCCGCGGCGCAGGTGCGTTGCCTCCGCGAGGGCGACCGGGTCCGGATTGAGGTGCGCGACGAAGGCGTTGGGTTGACCGCACAGCAGCTAACCGGCGCGTTCGAGCCGTTCCGGACCTGGTGGACCCACGCCCCGGGTTTCGGCCTGGGATTGGGCAGCGCTCGGCACGTCGTGGAGCAATGCGGCGGCCAGATCGAGCTGTTGAGCGACGGGCTCGGTCAGGGCGCGGCGTGCACGATCCTGCTTCCGGTCGACGGCCAGGTCTAAAGGCGCGACCCGGCGCGCGTCCGGACGTCGGGACAGGCGTAGGGCGCGAACGCGGCCGCGAGCCGCGCATCGAGAGGGGAGCCCCGCATGTATGATCCGACCGCCCAACCCGAGGAGATGAAGGACAAGCTGCGCCGCCTCGCCGGGATGATCCCGGGCTACCAGGGCTACATGGACCGCGACGCCTGCCGCGACGCCGACAAGGCCCTGCGCGTCCGCATCGCCGGCCGGTTGGGCGACGCGATCGCCCAACTCCGCCAACTGAACGAGCGCCTGTCCCGCGAACTCAAGCTCGACTATCTCGGCGACGTCGACCGTCAGGTGAACGAGGCTCTCGGCCTGCAGTCGAAGATCGAGCACGCCGAGTACGGGTTCTCAGGCCTCTTCGCTCAACAAGGCGTCGGCGAGGATGAACTGCGCGCGGCCTACGACCATGACCTCACCGTTCTGGAGGCCTCGAACCGCGTGGTCGACGCCGCCGCGGCGGCGGCTGCCTGCGCCGACGACGACCTCGCCACTACGTTGGCGTCGTTCCGA
>CAZCER010000142.1:4622-9504 GCA_964497385.1 uncultured Armatimonadia bacterium
CCTCGAGGGCTCATAGCCCCGACCACCGCCTGAAGGGACGCTGCTATGAGGATCATCGACGTCATCGAATGGCCGGACGACACCGGAGAAGAGATCGTCCATCGGGTGCCCGCCTACGGGCCCGGCGACTTCCGTCTCGGCTCACAGCTCATCGTGCGCGAGAGCCAGCAGGCGCTGTTCATGCGCGACGGCAAGGCCCTCGACGTGTTCGGCCCCGGCCGTCACACACTGGAGACCGCGAACCTGCCTCTGCTCTCAGGCTTGATCGGGCTCGCGACGGGCGGCGCCACGCCGTTCACCGCCGAGGCCTACTTCGTGAGCGCCCGCACCTTCATGGACATGAAGTGGGGCACCAAACAGCCGGTCATCTTCCGCGACCCCGAACTCAAGATGGTGCGCCTGCGCGCCTTCGGGACGTTCTCGATGCGGATCACCGGCGTGAACGTCTTCGTGGCGGAGATCTGCGGGACCCAGGGCGCGTACGACCGGGAGACGCTGAACTCGTGGATGCGCGAGTTCATCATCACCCGCGTGATCGACACGCTGGGCGAGCTGAAGCGCTCGATCCTGGATCTCCCGATGTACTACGACGAACTCGGCATTGCGGTGAAGAACCGGGTGCAGGCCGATTTCTCGAAGTACGGCGTGGAACTCATCGACTTCACCGTCGGGGCGATCACCCCGCCCGAGGAAGTCCAGAAGATGATCGACCAGCGCACCAACATGTCGATCGTCGGGGACATGAACGAGTTCACCCAGTTCCAAACCGCCCAGGCCATTCGCGACGCGGCGCAGCAGCCCGGCGGAGGCATGGCCGGGATGGGCGTCGGGCTCGGCGCCGGCATGGCGATGGGCCAGACCATGGCGAACGCCATGGCCGGTCAGCAGGCCCAGCCGCAGGCGCCCGCTCAGCCCCCCGCTCAGCCCGCCGCGGCAGCCCCCGTCGCGGGCGGGGTTGCTTGCCCAGCCTGCAATGCGGTGAATCCGGCGGGCTCGAAGTTCTGTCTGAACTGCGGCGCGCAGCTCCCCATGGCCGCGTTCTGCACGGAGTGCGGCGCCCAGCTTCAGCCCGGCGCGAAGTTTTGCGGCGGCTGTGGCGCCAAGACCGGGGCGTAGCTCGGCCATTCAGTGGAGCGGCCGAATGGAAGGGGCCCGCGACGAAGGAGCGGGAAGGGATCCATCCGGCTCAGTACCCGCGCGAGCATGTGCCGCACTCGCACAACGTGCGGAGGGGCCGGATCGGGTGCCGCCGCTAAGGGCGTCGGCTTACCGCGCGCTGGCCGTGAGCGCCGCCTCATCCGGCCCCCTTCGTACCCCGCCCGTTCAGCACGTGGAGCCGGAGGCACGCCGCTGCATGCAATGCCCGTGGCACTTCTTGACCTGCTCGTCGGAGCACTCCTCCGGGTCGGGCGCGCCGGTGCAGCCGGACTCCTCGCACGGGTGCTCACCCGACTCGCCGTGGCACTTCCGGATCTGCTCCTCGGAGCACTCACCGGGGTCCGCAGCCTTCTGACACTTCTTGGCTTCCTCCATCGTTGTCTCTGCCTCCCTTCGCGTCACGTTCCTCACAAGAGCACTCCCCGGTCCTCGGGCAGGGGCCTCGTTCGGGCTGGGGAGCGGCGAGCAGTCGGACGGCCTCGGCGAGTTCCTGGAGCCGCTCGGGCCGTAGCGCGTAGTGGACGAAGTAGCCCCTCCGCACCGGCTCGACGAGACCGGCCTGCTTCAGCACCCGGAGATGCTGCGATACGGCTCCCGGTGTGATCCCCAGCCGGCAGGCGATCGCGTTCCCGCAGAGCGTCCCCTCGGCCACAAGACGCAGAACGGCCACTCGGGTCGGGCTCCCGAGCGCCTTCGCGACATCCGAGAGGGTGTTGTCGTCCATCGTGCGCGCTCCTCCGATTATATAGTAAATCAGAGAATACTACAATGGATGAGGCAAGTCAACGAGCGTGGTCGCAGCCCGGCTCGGTAGCTACTCGTCCTTCGGGCCGGCCAGCGGTACCCGCCCGAGTTCGGCTTCGAGACGCTCCGGGCTGGGGAGGAGTTCGTAGGTGGCCACACCCAGGGCCTTGCGCATGTCGCGGAGGGAGTACTCAGCCACAACGCGGTTCCTCGACCGACAGAGCACAAGGCCGATGCTCGGCTGGTCTCCATCGGTGCGGAGCAGATCGTCCACGGCGGAGAGGTAGAAGTTCAGCTTCCCGGCGTGCTCGGGCTGGAACGGCCCGACCTTCAGCTCGATGACCACGTAGCACCGCAGCTTCAGATGGTAGAAGAGCAGGTCCACGTAGAAGTCCTCGCCGCCGACCTCCAGGTGGTACTGGCTCCCCACGTAGGCGAAGCCTGTGCCCAGTTCCAGGAGGAAGTCGCGGATCCGCTCAACAAGCGCCCGCTCCAGGGCCCTCTCGTCAGCGTCCGGCCCGACGGACAGGAAGTCGAACACGTAGGGGTCTCTCACAGTCTGGAGCGCGAGGTCGGACTGAGGCGCTGGCAGCGTCACCTCGAAGTTGGTGACCGCCTGCCCAATACGCAGGTGCAGGCCGGACTCGATCTGATGCACCAACACGTTGCGGCTCCAGCCGTGCTCGATGGCCGCGCGCAGGTAGAACTCGCGCTCGCTTGGAGTGCTGGCGGCGTCGAGGATGCGGACGTTGTGGCCCCACGGCAATTGTGCAACAAGCTGTTGCACAATTGCCTCGTCGGGGTAGGCTTCCGCGAAACGCCGCATGTAGGCGAGGTTCCGCGGCGACAGCCCCTTCATCTCGGGGAACTCCGCTCGCAGGTCGCGCGAGAGTCGCTGGATGATCTTGGCGCCCCAACCTTCCGCGCTCTGCCGTGCGAGGATCTCCCGTCCGATGCGCCAGTACAGCAAGACCATCTCGCGGTTGGCGGCCAGGATGGCGCGCTGCCGCGCCTCACGGATGCTCCGCTTCAGCTCGGTGAGAAGTCGTTCATAGTCACCCGGAACCAGATCGGTCGCCATCCACGCGCCTCCCCGAGTCGGTGCCGCCCCCCCCGAGTTCCTGTATGCTACCGGCGGGCGGCATTGGCGGCAAGCACACTGGCCGGGCCATTCGTGCAAGCACCCCTTGCACAAATGCAGCATTGTGGACCCTCCCCAGCCCGCAGGAAGCACCGGATGAATGTCGAATGGAGCGCGGGCACGCTCTGTTGCATCGAAGGGGAGGCCCGTTTTGGCACACGAGATCCGCACCGGCAGTCTGACCCGACGCTCGCTCCTCGCCGCAGGTGGCGCGGCCGCACTCGCGCTTGTGGGCCTGGGCGCTCGGCGCTGCGCTCAGGGCCGGTTCGTCGAGTGGCCCTGCCGCCCACGCGGCGCTCGGGGTGCGCGCGGGGTATGCTGAGTGAGGTGAGTCGCTCCCCGGAAGGCGGTGACAACATGGACCTGACCATCATGGTAGAGCCCTGCGAGGAGGGCGGATACCACGTCTGGGCGCCGGCTCTGCCGAGATGCCGCAGCGAGGGGGAGACCGAGGAGGAGGCCATCGCGAACATGCGCGAGGCCATCAGCCTCTACCTCGCCGCGGACGCGTGCGAGCTGCCGCGCCCACCCGCGCGTGGATTCCGACTGGCGTTCTGACTGGCCGGCTCTCGGCTCTCAGCGGGCGCGAGTTGGTCCGCAGACTCCGGCAGCACGGCTTCGAGGTCGTCTCTCAGGCGGGGTCGCACGTCAAGCTGAGACGCGGTGAGAGCGTCGTCATCGTTCCTACCCACGGCGCGCAGTCGCTGAAGAAGCCCACGCTGCTCGGCATCCTGCGCGACGCGGGACCCAGCCCCGAGGGTGTGCGGTGACGACAGGGCGTCGCGCCGTACGCGATGCGCTCCTCTGCCGCTCCGCCCTGCTTGACGCCCGGGCCAGCAGAGGCGCCGGTGCGTGAGTCCCCTACCCCGCCCCTCCCGCCAGCGCCCCACCGAGCGCAATGAGGGCCACTAGCGACGCCACCGCGCCGCGAGCCCGCTCGCCGAGTGCGAGGGACCCAAGCGTCGCGGCGACGGCGGGGACCCCCAACAGCGCGATGTGCGAGAGAGCGCACGCGAGCGTCAGGCCGAGGCCCACCCCGAGCACGGCGCGCGACAGCCGCGTCCCGTCGTTCACCGTCAGGCCCGGGACCTGTGTGCGGGGTGGCGCCGTGTCCAGGATCGAGGGATCGCCGAGCACGCGCAGCAACTCAGTGGCGGTGCCTGCGGGCTCGCACTCGGCCGCCAGAGCGGCATCGCTCAAGGCCTGCGCCAGCCGAGGGGGCACGCCGCGCCCGGGCGAGAGGCGCTCGATGTCGCCCATCGAGGGCTCCGTCACGCCGAGCAGCAGGCCGCATACCACGAGGGCCGCCCGCCGCACGTCGGCGCGAACCAGCGCGTCCCTCTCCGGGCCGTCCGCGGGGAGCGGTGTGTGCGCGCCCACGAGCGTCACCTGACCGGTGGCTGTCACATGGATGTTGCCCCCATCCACGCCGCCGTGCGCGACGCCCGCATCGTGCGCGTGCGCGAGCGCCGAGAAGAGCTGGCGAGCGATCTCGAGGGTCTCGGCGAGGCGGGGCGGGCCGCCGAGTTCCAGCACCTCACGGAGGCTCTGGCCCTGGGGCGCTTCGTACACCGCGTAGGGCGCATCGCCCTCCGCACCGGAGTCCAGCACCGCCGGCAGCGACCGGTGAAACAGCCGCGCGGCGGCCTCGGTCTGCGCGAGGAAGCGGGTTCGGGAGGAAGCGCATTCCTCGGGAGCGGACGGCGGAACGAAGCACCGCACGCGGACGACGCGACCGAGCAGAGGATCGCGCGCCTCGTAGGTGATCGAGACGACGTCGCGCGCCAGTTCGTGGGTTGGCTCGTATCGTCCGATGCGCTCGGGCTTCACTCGGCCCCC
>CAZCER010000143.1:0-9496 GCA_964497385.1 uncultured Armatimonadia bacterium
TCCAGCGGAGCCGCGAACCACTCGTCGATCTGCGCCTCCGTGTTCCGCGCCGTGTCACCGCGCTCGGACACCCACTCCGCAGATATCGTGAGCCCTCGGGACCGGACGGCCTCCTCGAAGCCCTTCCGCAGGCACCGGGCGAACGGCTCCTCGGCCCCGAGGCCGAAGTACGCGATCCGTGTGTGTCCCCGCACGACGAGGTCCGCGACCGCGCGGGCCATCATGTCCTCGTGGTCGAAGTCCACCTGGAGCCAGTGCGGGTGGCAGCGCTCGTGCCGGCCGCTCGCGGCGAAAGGCGTCGTCAGGGCCTCGAGGGCCGGGGCGATCGCGTCGAGTTCGGACTCTCGCCCCCACACCGCGAACACGTCGCAGACCCCTGAGCCGTCGAGTTCCTCGAGGGTGCTCGCCAGGGCGTCCGGGCTCGGCGTGACTCGAACCTGCAGATGGTAGCCCTCCGCTGCCAGCCCCACGGCGATGCGCACCAAGTCGGGGCCGTAATCGTGCGCGGGCTCGCGGGGCCAGCAGATCGCCATCACGACGGAGTTCGTCTTCCCGCTGCGAAGGCTGCGGGCCGCGGCGCGGGGGCGGTATCCGAGTTCCCTCGCGGCGTCATGGATGCGCCGTCGGTTCTCGTCGGATATCCAGACCCCGGGCTTCCCGTTCAGCACGCGTGAGATCACCGCCGGCGAGAGTCCCACACGGGCGGCGATGTCCTTCAGAGTGACCGACAGCGCGCTCACCTCCGCGAGCCATTGTGCCCGTCTCCGCTGTCGAAGTAAACGTTTGATGGCAAACGATTGCTAGCCGACGGTCTGAGGCAGAGAGGCAGCGGCCCAAACACGTGCAAGGTCCGCCTGGCCCCGTGCCGAAGGTAACGCTTCATCGTCCCGCGCCGGAGGTGCCGCATGTTGCCGGTTGGCCGCACGCCACTGCTCTTCCTCATGGGCCTGGTCTCCGCTTCCTTGTCACCCGCCCGGTCCCAGGACGAGTGGCTTCCCGTCGATGTCCCCGGCGACTGGTCGACGGTGCAGGGCGCCGATCTCGGCGGGTACGATGGCTTCGGCTGGTACCGCTGCTTCGTGATGGCGCCCGAGGAGTGGCGCGGGCACGCGCTGACGCTCACGCTCGGAGCCATCGATGACGCGGACGAGGCATTCGTGAACGGCGTCCGGGTTGGGACCTCGGGCGCCATGCCCCCGAACGCGCGGACGGCCTGGCAGAATGTGCGGCGCTACGCCGTGCCCGCCGAGTTGGTGCGCTACGGGGCGTGGAACCTCATCGCGGTTCGCGTGTACGACCAGGCGGGGTTCGGCGGGATCACCGGGCCTGACGTGCGCCTGACCTGCGATGCGGGCGGGCTCGACCTGCGCGGGAAGTGGCAGCTCCGCCCGGGCGATGACCTTGCATGGGCCGCGTGGCCCGAGGACCCTGACTCTCCGGGAGGGATCGCGTTGGCCGAGGAGTACGCGCAGACGGCTCCGACGGTGGGGCGAGCGCTCACGCGTTTCGAGGGCGAGGCGACCCGGCCGGAGCAGCCCCTCTCGCTCTGGTACCGCCAGCCTGCCGACGTGTGGGATGAGGCCCTGCCCGTGGGCTGTGGGCGGCTGGGGGCCATGGTGTTCGGTGGCCTAACGGAGGAGCGCATCCAGTTCAACGAGGACACGCTCTGGACCGGCGGTCCGCACGAGTACCACCGCGAGGCCGCGGTCGAGCACCTGCCCGAGATCCGGCGTCTCCTGAGCGAGGGGAGGCAGCGCGAGGCCGAGGATCTCGCGATGGCCACCTTCATGAGCGATCCGCTCGGGCAGATGGACTACCAGCCGTTCGCCGATCTGCGCCTCGCGTTTCCGGAAGCGGCCGTGGTGCGCGACTACCGGCGGAGCCTGGACATCGACAGCGCCATCGCGAGCGTCTCGTACGAGGCCGACGGGGTGAGGTACGAGCGCGACGTGTTCGCGAGCTGCCCCGACCAGGTTATCGTGGTCCGGGTGTCCTCGGACCAGCCCGGTAAGGTGAGCTGCCGCGTGGGCTTCACCTGCCCGCACGAGGGCTCCCAGGTCCGCGTGGACGGGAACGACGTGCTCGTCAGCGGCAAGGTCGCGAACGGAGTGCTCACCTTCGCGGGGCGCGTACGCGTGTCGGCCGAGGGTGGGTCCGTCACCCCCGACGGCGATGCGCTCGTGATCGAGGGCGCCGACTCGGTAACGCTCGTGCTCGCGGCCGCGACGAGCTACGTGAACTACACGGACGTCAGCGCGGACCCGGCGGAGCGCTGCGCACAGGTCCTCGCCAGGGTCGAAGGCAAGAGCTACGCCGCGCTTCGCGAGGCGCACATCGCGGACCATCAGGCGCTCTTCGGGCGCGTATCCCTGAATCTTGGCGCCACCGAGGCGGCCGACGACCCGACCGATGAGCGGATCCGGCGTTCCGCCGAGCGCCCTGACCCGCAGCTCGGGGCGCTCTTCTTCCAGTACGGGCGGTATCTTCTGATCGCGAGCAGTCGTGCGGGCGACCAGCCCGCGAACCTGCAGGGCGTCTGGAACGAGCACCTGTCTCCGCCGTGGGGCTCGAAGTACACCGACAACATCAACACGGAGATGAACTACTGGCCCGCGGAACTCACGAACCTGTCCGAGTGCCACGAGCCGCTCTTCGACATGCTCGCCGAGGCGGCCGTGACGGGGGCGAAGACGGCGCGCGCCCACTACGGCTGCGACGGGTGGGTGCTCCACCACAACACGGACCTCTGGCGCGGATCGGCTCCGATCAACCACGCGAACCATGGCATCTGGGTCACCGGCGGAGCCTGGCTCTGCCACCATCTCTGGGAGCGCTACGCGTTCACCGGCGACAAGGCGTTCCTCCGCGACCGGGCCTACCCGCTGATGAAGGGCGCCGCGGAGTTTTTTGAGGACTTCCTCGTCGAGGATCCCAGGACGGGCTGGCTCATCAGCACGCCCTCGAACTCCCCGGAGATCGGCGGGCTTGTGGCGGGTCCGACGATGGACCACCAGATCATCCGCGACCTCTTCGCGAACACCGCCGAGGCCGCGGAGATCCTCGGAGTGGACGGGGAGTTCGCCGCCCGTCTGAGGGAACTCCGGGCTCGCATCGCCCCGAACCAGATCGGGAAGCACGGGCAGCTTCAGGAGTGGCTCGAGGACCGCGATGACCCCAACGAGCAGCATCGCCATGTCTCGCACCTCTGGGGCCTCCATCCGGGGTACGAGATCAGCGCGCGCCGGACGCCGGAACTCGCCGCCGCGGCCAAGCAGTCTCTTCTCTTCCGCGGCGATGGCGGGACTGGCTGGAGCAAGGCATGGAAGATCAACTTCTGGGCCAGGCTGCTCGATGGGGATCACGCACACAGGATGCTCATCGAGGCCCTTGCCGGGAACACCCTCCCGAACCTCTTCGACACCCACCCGCCCTTCCAGATCGACGGGAACTTCGGCGCGACATCGGGCATCGCGGAGATGCTTCTCCAGAGCCAGAACGGCGAGGTCGAGGTGCTGCCCGCTCTCCCCTCCGCGTGGCCCACGGGGTCGGTCAAGGGGCTGCGCGCGCGCGGCGGCTTCACGGTCGACATCGCTTGGCGGGACGGGAAGCTCACTGAGGCGATCCTGCACGCGACGCTCGACGGCCCCTGCCGCTGGCGCTACGGCGACCAGACCGGGGAGGCGCTGACCGAGGCCGGCAAGACCTACAGACTCGCGATCGTGGACGGCGAGGTCGAGTTCTCGAGAGCGAGGCCCTGACGTAGCGGCTTCGCTTGCGCGGGCAGGCAACATCACGCTCGCAGGAGGGTGACCCGACGATGCACTACTTACGCACTGCCACACCACGCTCAAGGGGGATGCTTCTCATGCTGCTCGGAGTCGCGCTGATGGCTGTTCAGGCGGGCGCCCAGGTTTCCGCCACGGGGGACGAGATCACGACGGCGAGCGACTGGCTCGACGAACACCTCCTCGCGGCCGAGGTGCCGCCCTTCTCGTTCACTTACGACGGGCAGCCCTCCGAGGCTCTGCTGCCCGGTTGGGTGCGCGAGTCGGCGACGACGGCTCTCGAGGCCGCGCGCACCCGCCCCTCCCGCGAGTGGACCGACTCCAGGTCGGGTCTCGAAGTGCGCTGTGAGGCCGTCGCGTACTCGGACTACCCCGCCATCGAGTGGACGGTCTACCTCCGCAACGCCGGAGCCGCGGACACACCCATCCTCGAGAGCATCCAGGGCCTCGACGCGCGTTTCGAGCGCGCGGCCGAGGGTGAGTTCGTCCTGCACGGCATCAAGGGGGACTTCTGCACCGCCGACAGCTTCGAGCCGTACGCTCGCGCGCTCGAGCCTGGCACCGAAGCGAGGTACGCGCCGCCGGGTTCGGGTAAGTCGAGCGACGGCCCGGATGGCTGGCCGTACTACAACCTCCAGCACCCGGGCGGGGGCGTGATGCTCGCGGTTGGCTGGCCCGGCCAGTGGGCGAGCACGTTCACCCGCGACGACGCCGCGGGCCTCCGCATCCGAGCGGGGCAGGAACTCACGCACCTGGTTCTCAGGCCGGGTGAGGAGATCCGAACGCCGCTGATCGCGCTGGTGTTCTGGTCCGGCGAGGACGTCGTGCGCGCGCAGAACCTCTGGCGGCGCTGGATGATTGCCCACAACATGCCCCGGGTGAACGGCGAGACGCAGACCGCGACCGCCCAGATCCAGGTCGGTGGCGCGGAATCAGAGATCGCGTATGTCCAGTCCTTCCTCGACGCCGGCATTCACGTCGATCTCTGTTGGCGGGACGCCGGCGGCAGCCCCGAGACGGTCTGGTTCCCGGCGGGCAACACGCCCTTCGAGCCCCCGAACCCGGCGTGGCTGAATTCGGGCACCTGGGATGTCGACAAGACCAAGTACCCGAACGGGTTCAAGCCCTTCACCGACTGGATCCACGAGCGGGGGATGCAGTTCGTTCTCTGGTTCGAGCCTGAGCGCGTGGGTGACCCGGACTCTTGGCTCGGGACGAACCACCCCGAGTGGCTCCTCCCGAACAACTGGGGCGGCTCGATCCTGAATGAGGGCAACCCCGAGGCCAGGCAGTGGCTCACCGACCATGTCAGCGACATCATCGAGACCGAGGGTATCGACTGGTACCGCGAAGACATGAATGGCGGCGGCCCCGCTCCGGCCTGGCGCGCGAACGACCCGGCCGACCGGCAGGGCATCACGGAGAACCTCTACGTGCAGGGCCATCTCGCCTACTGGGACGAGCTGCTTCGGCGCCACCCTCACCTGCGGATCGACTCGTGCGCCTCGGGCGGACGCCGCAACGATCTCGAGACCATGCGCCGGGCCGTACCGCTTCTCCGGAGCGACTTCCAGTGGAACGAGATGCCCGAGGTGCTCGAGGGGAACCAGGGGCAGACGTACGGTCTCTCGGCATGGATTCCGTTCCAGGGCACGGGCGTCTACGACTACACGCCGTACGGCTTCCGGAGCTTCTACCTGCCGTCTTTCGGGATGGGGGGCCTCGCCCCGGAGAACACCGCCGTCCAGGTGCAGGCCTACGGCGAGTGCCGCCAGGTCGCCCCGCGCATGCTCGGGGACTTCTACCCGCTCACCCCGTACAGCCGCGCTCTCGACCAATGGATCGCGTGGCAGTTCCACCGCCCCGAGGAGGGCGACGGGGTTGTGCAGGCGTTTCGGCGCGCGAACTGCGCGGAGGCGTCGATGACCTTCACGCTCTCGGGCCTTGATCCGAACGCGCGGTACCGGGTGACGGACCTCGACGCGGCGGCCCCGACCGAGGCTCTCGGCAGCGACCTGATGAGCGAGGGCCTGCGTGTCGACGCCACCGGCGCCCCGGCCGCGGTGGTCGTGTTGTACGAGAAGGTGGGCTGAGGCGGACTCGGTGTTCGTCCGCGCCGGTGTTCCTTAACGGCCCGTGCGCGCTCACGGTACTGACGACGGCGGGCCGCGGCGCTATGCTCTCTATCGCGGACGGAGGGAGTCGGTTCCATGAAGCTCATCGTTATCAACGGAAGCCCGAAGCCCGGTGGCGCCGTGGCGAAGCTCTTGGACAGCATCGTCGAGGGAGCGGGTGAGAGCATCGAGGCGACCCGCCTGGAGGTCTCCCGGCTCAGGGTCGCTCCATGCACCGGCTGCATGTCATGCCGCCCCGACAAGCCGTGCATCTTGGCCGAGGATGACGCGCATCGTGTCGCCGGCCTCTTCGCCGAGTCTGACGCCGTGGTGATCGGCACACCCACCTACTGGGCGAACATGAGCGGCTCGCTCAAGGTCCTGCTGGATCGCGTTGTGACCGCGTTCATCCATGATTCCGCCGCCGGTTCTCCAAAGCCGTTGCACAAGGGCAAGCCGGCCGTAATCGTCACCGCGTGCTCCACCCCTCGGCTGTGGGACCGCATCGCGAAGCAGAGCGGCGGCGCGACTTCGGCCGTATCCTCGATCCTACGGCTGGCGGGGTTCCGCATTCTGGGAACCGTCGCGCAGCCGGGCATGAACAAGCTCGCCGGCCCGACCGATGCCGCGATCGCCAAAGCCCGGCTTCTCGGGGCGCGAGTGCGCGAAGCTCACTTCGCCAAGCGTTGATGGACGCTGGGAGCCTCGCGGCGCAACCGCAGGGCGGCCCCGCGTCTGTGCAGGATCCCTCCGTCTGAGGGAGGACGGGTCCGGACTTCTGCCGGACTTCCCTCACCTGACGGCGAACCTCAGGGCGAGAGGACCGGTGAGCATGGCCGCGGCGGAGACGATGTACGACGACTGGCTCGAGGAACTCAGGGCGCTCAAGCTCGAGCACGCACGGAGGAAGCGCGAACTCCGCGGGCCGACCGACGCCGATGAGCAGGGCATCATCCTGTTGCCCGACGGGGCCGGCGAACTCGTGGAGGCCGTGAGCGGCTCCGGCGTCGTCGTGCGGGACATGGTGCTCAAGGGCTATGAGCCCATCCCCAACCATCCAAGCGGGGGCTTCTTCGGGCCGAAAGCGGTGGGCGAGAACTTCCGCAGGCTCCTCGCGGTTCACCCGACCTACATCCACCCGGCGAACACCATGGCCGGCGTGTACATGGTGAACTTCCTCTCCTACCGGAGCACCCACTGGAACCCCGACTTCAGCACCGAGCACCTGGAGGAAGACTGGGAGCGCTATGGCATCGACCCCGGCGTCGGCGGCGTGCAGCACTTCTGCCCCGACCTGCGCATCGGTCTCGATCTCGGCTGGGGCGGCCTCCTGCGGAACGTGCACCACTACCGCTCGATCAACAAGGACTCTCGGGAGTTCTACGACGGGCTCGAGGAGACGCTCCTCGGCATTCAGGAGTGGATCGGCCGACATGCCGCCGACGCGCGCGCGATGGCCGAGACGGAGCCCATCCCCAGCCGCAAGCTGAACCTCGAGACCATCGCGGAGATCTCCGAGCACCTGGTCGACGGCGCGCCCCGCACCTTCCGTGAAGCCTGCCAGTGGCTCGTGTACTTCCAGGCCGCCGCGAAGATGTTCAACGGGAGCGGTGAGTGGGGACGACTCGATGAACTCCTCCGACCCTACTACGAGCGCGACACGCGGGCCGGCCGCCTCACCGACGAGGAGGCCATCTTCCACCTCGCGTGCTTGCTCCTCAGCGAGACCGCCTACATTCAGCTCGGCGGGCCGGATGCCGACGGCCGCGACCTCACGAGCCCCGTGTCGTTCCTGATCCTCGAGGCCGTGCACCGCCTGAAGGCCCCCGCCAACATCGGCGTGCGGGTGGGCGAAGGGCTGAGCGAGGATCTGTTCCGGCGCGGGCTCGAGATCCTCTTCGAGGACAAGACCGGCTGCCCCAAGTTCATCGGCGACCGCGCGGTGACCGAGGGCTTCACCCGGAACGGCTACCCCATCGAACTCGCCCGCACGCGCACCTATTCCGGCTGCCACTGGCTCGCGATCCCCGGCCGCGAGTATACGATGTGCGACATGATCAAGGTGGACCTCGCCAAGGTGTTCGACCTGTCCCTCCGTGAGATGATGGAGGACGCGTCCGCGACCCCGAGCACCGCGGAACTCTGGGAGCGCTTCGAGAGCCATGTGCGGCGCGCGGTGGATGTGGTGATCGAGGGCGTCGACCTCCACCTCGAACACATGCACGAGGTCTTCCCCGAACTCGTGCTCGACCTTGTCTGCCACGGTCCCGTGGAGAGCGGTCTGGACGTAAGCTGCGGAGGCGTCGAGTTCACCGACATCGGGATCGACGCGAGTTCCCTCGCCACCGTCGCGGACTCGTTCGGCTCCATCGAGCGGCGCGTCGAGACCGAGGGCCTTCTGACCTGGGAGGACCTGTGGACGCACCTCCAGTCGGACTGGGCGGGGCCCGAAGGCGAGGGCGCACGGCTCTTGATGAAGTCGGCCTCGCACTACGGATCGGGCGACTCGGCCGCGGACCGCTGGGCGGACCGCACGGCCGCGATGTGGACGGGGCTGCTCGCGAACCGCGAGACGCCCGGCGGGGCGCGGCTGATCCCGGGTCTTTTCACGTGGGCGATGGTGATCCCGTATGGCCAGCGCCTGGGCGCCACGCCGAACGGCCGCCACGCGGGGGAGCCCGTCTCGCACGGGCCGAACCCGGACCCCGGCTGCAACGGCGGCAAGCCCGGCACACCCACGCAGATGGCCGCCGCGGTCGCGCGCGTCCAGCCGGGCTACGGGAACACCGCGCCGCTGCAGCTTGATCTGGACCCTGGCGTCGCGAGCGGCGTCGGCGGGATCGAGAAGGTCGCGGCGCTTCTCCAAACCCATTTCGACATGGGCGGGACGCTTGTGAACGTGAACATCGTGGATCGCGAAACGATCCTCGACGCGGCGCGCGACCCGAGCAAGCACCCGGACCTGGTGGTGCGCATCACCGGGTTCAGCGCCTACTTCGCGAGCCTGAGTGACGACCTCCGCCAGTTCGTCGTGAACCGCATCGTGTCCGAAGCGTAGCGAGGGCAGAACCGAGAGGACCCGCCATGCCCAAGATACCGGTCGCTCTGCAGCTCTTCTCCGTGCGCGGCGAGGTCGAGCGTGACCTCCCGGCGACGCTCAAGGCCGTGGCCGACCTAGGCTATGTGGGCGCCGAACCTTGGGGCTACGGTGGGGAGGCCGTCGAGTGGATGGGCCACTCCGCCTCGGACATCCGCGCGATGTACGACGCGAGCGGCCTCACCTGCTGCGGCATCCACCTACAGACGCAAGCACTGCTCGGCGACAACCTCCAGCGCACCATTGAACTCAACCGCATCCTGGGGAACCGGTTCCTCATCATCGCGGCGGACAGCGCACGGATGAAGACGCGCGAGGGGATCGACGAACTCGCGGGCATCCTGAACCGGACGGCCGAGGCGCTCGAGCCCGAGGGCATGTTCACCGGCTATCACGCCCACGGCTTCGACTTCGCGCGGGTGGACGGCGAGACGGCGTGGGACCTGCTCTTCAGCCAGACCGCGCCCGAGGTCATCATGCAGATGGACATCGGGAACTGC
>CAZCER010000144.1:0-1192 GCA_964497385.1 uncultured Armatimonadia bacterium
CGAGGATGCCGGTCAGGAGGTTGTTGAAGTCATGCGCGATGCCCCCGGACAGCGTTCCGAGCGCCTCGAGCCGGGAACTCTGGAGAGCCCGGCGCTCGAGTTCGCGCCTCTCGGTCATGTCGCGGCAGGTGACGACCATGCCGCCGACGGGGCTTCCCTCCGGCGGCACGAACCCGACCATCGCGAAGAGGCGCCACCCGCCGTCCTTGTGCCGGGTGCGGAAGTCCATTTGGATCCGCTGTGACGGCGCCTCGGTGAAGCGGTCGCTGACCAGGGCAAGGTCATCCGGGTGGATGTAGCTCTCCGCGGGCTGTCCCAAGACCTCGTCCGGCGCGTAGCCGAGCAAGCGCTCCACGGAGGGTGAGCAGAAGGCGATTCGGTACGCCGGGTCGATCACAACGATCAGGTCGTCCACATTCTCGATGAGCGCGCGGAGTCGCGCCTCGCTCTCTTCGACGGCGCGCGCGGCCCCCCGGGCCTCCGTGACGTCCCACTGGATGCCGAGAACGCCGTCCAGTTCCCCGTCCGCGTCGAAAACGGGCGTCTTCTGCGTGTGGACGACGCGCTCCTCACCGCTCGCCGTCTCGACAGTCTCATACGCGATCGGCCTGGGCTCGGCCATGAACCGGACGTCGTCGTCGGTGAACTGGCGCGCCTGCGGCTCGGGATGCACCTCCTCGGCCGTCAGGCCCAGAATGTCCTCCGGTGTCCGCCCCACGCCCTCCGCGTACGCCTTGTTCACGTACCCGTACCGGAGGTCACGGTTCTTGAAGAAGACTTTCTGAGGCAATGCGTCCAGCAGCGCGCGATGGCGCCGCTCGCTGACCGCGAGCGCCTCCTCGGCGGCGCGCCCTTCCAGGATGCGGCCGAGAAGCGTGCAGTAGGCCGCGAGCGCGTCCTGGAGCGCCTCGTCGAGCGGAGCGCCGGAGATGGCCGCATCGTTGTAGAAGACCGCGACGACGCGCCCGTCCACGACGACCGGGGTGTGCGCGATCCACCCTTCGAGCCCCTCATGGTAGGTCTCACCGTCCCACTCGCGCCGGGGCGCGCGCTCCCAGCCCCACAGGTAGCCCTCTTTCGGCGACTGCCACTCCGGGAAGACGCCCACCGCCTGAACAGCGCGGCGCTCGTCGGTCGTGCGGCCGTCCATGTCGGTCCCGTACGTGCCGATGGACCGCTGGCCCTCGCGGAT
>CAZCER010000144.1:1202-9484 GCA_964497385.1 uncultured Armatimonadia bacterium
CACCACGGAAAGGAGGAGGACATCATCTTCCGGGCGCTCGACGCCAAGCCGCTCGCGCGCAAGCTCGACCGCCCTTCGGTGCAGCGTGTCCGCGTCGGGACAGGCCATCAGGTCGTTCGCCGCGAGCACGACTTCGCGCAAGCCCCGCGAGACCCGTTCATGCCGATCCTCGGCTTGCCGGCGCTCGATGATGCTCGCAAGGAGAGAGCAATACAGTGCGAGGATCTGCAGGCGTCCCTCATCGCAGGGAGCGCGCGTGATGGCCGCGTCATGGGTGAACGCCCCGATGAACCGCTCGGGCGTTCGGATCGCCGCGGCCGCCAGCCATCCCGTGCCGACGGTCTCGAGCCCTTCCGGCGTCCAGTAGGTCTGCGGCGCTTCGCTGACCTGCCACCGCTCTTCCCGGTCCGCCGCCGAGCGACCGAAGCGGCTGTAGAAGTGGTCCTCGGGGACGCGGTGGCCGCGCTCGTCGGTGGTCCGACCCTCGCCGTCGGTGCCGTAGGTGCCCCGCATGACGCCGTCTTCATAGAGGAAGATGGCGCATCGCTCTGCGCCGAGGCGCTCGCGCGCCAATTCGACGGCGCGCCGATACAGGGCGTCGAGATCGGGGCAGGCCAGCAGATCGTCGGCCAGGTCGAGGATCGCCAGCACCCGCTCCGCGAAGCTCGCGCGCGCGTCCGCGGGCTCGTCGACCGCTTGGGCGGTCTCCACCACGCCCAGAACCCACATCGGCCGGCCGCCCGCTTCGTCGCGCGCGACGCCCGCGCTCACGCGGACGCGCAACGGCTCGCCGTCTTGGCGGGCAAGGTCGCCTTCGCGCGCGGACGGCGCGTCGGCGAGGGCGTAGGCGACGAAACCCGCATCGCCGCCCGGCCCGGTCAGGAGTTCCCCAACCCGGCGGCCGACGAGTTGGTCGGGCGAGCGCGCGGCGAGCGCCGCAAGAGCCGGGTTGACCCGAAGCAGCGTTCCGTCGAGGCCCACCGCCATGAGGCCGACGGGAGCGCACTCGAAGACCTTCTCGCAGAGGTCACTCCCCTCGGGGAGCCCCATGCCGCGTCACCTCCCGGGGGCTCGTCGCTTCGCTCCCCGTTCCGGGTTCAGAACGACTCGAGACAATGCCAGATGTACATGTACGCGAGCGCGTCGATGTCCTTCCAGACCCGCTCGGGCAGCTCGGGGTCGCCCGGTATGGGGGGCAGTTCCTTCAGCTTCTCGCGCCAGGGGATGCACTCGCCCGGCTCAGGCTTCGCACGGGTCTCGATCGCGTCGTCCATTGCCCGCCTCCATCGCGTCAATACGTCCCGTACTCGCGGGTGAACTCGGTCAAAGCTCGAAGGTTCTCGGCCTTTGTGTCGTTCTGCATGATGGCGCTCGCGTCCATGATGTAGCCGCCGTCCCGCGCGACGCCGTCGATCACCTTCTTGCAGCAGGCGCGGACGTCGTCTTCCGTGCCGTAGCTGAGCACGAAGTTCGGGATCCCCCCGCTGAGGCAGAACCTGTCCCCGAGAACGCGATGGGTCTCGAGGATGTCGCCGTTGTCGACGTGGTAGATGATGCTGCCTTCGGGCAGTTCGGCGAAGGACTCGAGGTGCGGCGTCCAGTCGCCCTCCGCGTAGAAGAGCACCTGATGCCCGCGCGACCAGATCTCCTCGATGATCGGCTTCAGCGTCGGCCAGTAGATGTTTCGAAACGTCTCGGGCGTGACGAACGGCACGCATCCGCGGTGCATCCAGATCGTGATCGGGACGTTCTTCTCGGGGTCGGCCCCGCCCAGGGCGATCTGGCAGAGATGCGGCATGAGCGCCTCACAGGCCTCGCGCACCTTGGCCGGGTTCTCGAGAAGATCCATCGTGAGACCGAGAAACCCGCGGAGCTTGTCTCCCAGAATGTCGAGCGGGGCTTTGAGGATGCCCGCGATGGCGGAGACGGTGCCCGACTCTTCGCGCAGGCGGCGGTTCTGCTCGCCGAACGCGGTGAAGTACTGCAGCATCGCCATGCCGCCCTTGAGGAAGGACAGGTTGTTCCGGTACGACGTCGGTTCGCCCATCGGCTGGACGTCGCGCGAAACGCGCGGAAGCCACGTGTTGAAGAGGAACGCGGTCGGGTCGTCGATCAGCGCGTCGTACTCGTCGGCGCGCATGAAGGCCTCGTCCTCGGGGGGCTCCCGATACTGGAACCCCGTGTCGGGCGGGATGTCCTGTCCCGGCACGGCGTAGTACTTGAGGCCGATCGCCTCCGTGAGCCCGGTCCAGACGTAGACCATGTTCCCCACGACGGCGTCCCAGTCGAAGTCCGCGGCGCACTTGCGGGCCGCTTCGAACGCGAGCTGGTAGTCGTGGGTGACCTGCTGGGCCGTGTAGCCCGCGTACTTCGCCGTGAACTCCGCGACGAACGGCCGGATCGGGATCTTGTCCGGCTTCTCGTTGCGCATCGCGGTGGTGTACCGCCTCATGCGCTCCGCGTAGAGGCTCTCCATGTCCTGGCTCACTTCTGCCCTCCTCGGCAACACCCCCACCTCGCCGCTTCCCGATTCCGCGCGCCGAGGAAGATGCCTCCCGAGAGTGCGCCCGTGACGCGGACATCGGCGCGACAGAGGAGGTCACGCTCCCGCGGTCGAAACTGTGAGTGGATTGTGGCGGAAGAGCGGCGCCTGACCAGGCGACCCGGGGGCACGGCGAAACTCCCGCGCGTACGCGAATGCATCATTGCAGGGGGCTCACTCAGGCAGCTAGCGGCGCGGTTGGACGGCGCAACGCCGCCACGCGCCCCAAGTCAAGGGAGGAACCAGTTGAGGCGCGGAACGAAGGGCTTCACCCTGATCGAGCTACTCGTCGTCATCGCGATCATCGCGATCCTCGCGGCAATCCTGTTTCCTGTGTTCGCGAAGGCCAGAGCGAAGGCCAGGCAGACGGCCTGCTTGTCCAACCTGAGGCAGATCGGTACGGCCTACGCGTCGTACATCCAGGACTACGATGAGACGTACCCATGCCTGGGTTGGGGCGACGGACTGACGTGGTCTGTCTTGTGGTGGAACATGCATCCCCACATGGTCCAGCCCTATGTCAAGAACGAGCAGATCTTCCTCTGCATCCAGACGGGGGAGACGTCTTGCACGTGCGGCATAGACCCGGCCGACCCGCGCTACATCCCCTGCAGCTACATCTGCAATCCCTACACCCTCACGGGGTGGTACAACCCCACGGTGCCTATGCCGGGCGTCGCCGACGGACGGCTTCGCGTTCCCGCGGAGACGATCCTGATGGCCGACGGACGCCGGAGCTGGGTCCACTACAGCGCATGGCTCTGGGGCAACGGCGGGGCGGGACATTCCTGCGACCCGAGCATCTCGAACGTCCACAACGACGGCGCCAACGCTGTCTTCTGTGACTTCCACGCGAAGTGGCAGAGAGTTCCCATGGCGCCCCCGCCGAACGTCAACCCGGCGCCCGCAGGCGACTGGCGTTGGCTGTGGGATCCGGACAATGGATGGTTTGACGGTCCGGCGGGGACCACCTAGTCCGACGAGTGCTGTGTCGACTCTACGTCTCGGCGCGCCGGAGCCCCGATGCCCACGGGACCGAGCGCGCGGTTATCACCACCGAATGCGGAGGCTCAGTTCATGTCCATGCGCACTGCGGTATCGGCTCTGGTCATCGCCCTGATGGCGGCGTCTCTAGTCGTCGGCTGCTCGCCCAAGTCGACTGACGGCGCCAAGGGCCCCGCCCCGAAGGAAGCCGCCCCGGACCAGAAGGCTCTCGGCGCTGACTTGCTCAACAAGGCCGGAGGCGGCGGCAAGGGCGCCCCGGCTGCCAAGGCGGGCGGCGAGGAGACCGGCGGAGCTGAGAAGGCTGCCGAGCCAACGGCGAAGACCGAGTAGCTCCTGGCCCACTCGTGGTTGGCCACAACGAATACCTGCGAACGCCGAAGGTCGAGGTTTGGCCTTCGGCGTTCGTATTTGCATGCAAGCGCGACCAACCCCCCCGCTACGGTCGCGGACCGACGAGCGCGCAGTCGTCGAAGGTCACGTGGCTATGCTCCCAGCCGACGGTCTGGTGGGCCGTGAGTGTGAAACGGACGCGCGCGGCGTCCGCCCGCGTCGTAAACGACGCGCGCAACGGAGCGAACTCGCCGTAGGCTCCCGCCTCGGTGATCGGGTCGGACTCGTGGGTCGCCACGATGTCGCCGTCGGCCGAGAGTTCTTCGACCACGATCCGCGCCTCATCCTCCGCCCCGGCGCCGAAGCCCCTGCCCTCGAGGCTCGCGGGCGCGACCCGGGCGCTTGCCTCGTACGTCGCGCCGGGGAGCACCGCCGACTCCTGCCATATCCGCGTGGTGACGCCCGGTTCGCCGTGGGTCCGAAGCGCTTGCTCGCCGGAGGCGAAGACCGGCTCCCCGAGCTGCGTCCACTCGCGTCCGTAGTAGGACTCCGGCTGAAACCATGCCGTGACCTCCCCGACGTTCTCGTAGGTCCACTCCCACGCTGCGAAGGACTGCCCGGGTGAGAGATCTCGGCCGGGCGCGCCCTGCTCGAAGCCCGGGTTGCGAAGCAGGTTGCCCGGAGCGAGGCGTACGGAGACGGGCCGCGCGCCCCTTCCGCCGTCGCCGGGGCCGATCTCGACGGCCTGCGCGATCGCCTCGGAGCCGTAGCATCCAACGAACCGGACGGCGATCACGCCATGGACGGGATGGACGTTGTTGACGACGAGGTCGGCGGCCCTGCGGTAGCCGCGCGCCGTCGCGGCGATGTCGAGGTTGCGGAAGGCCTCGCGGCCGTTCACGAGGATCGCCATGGCGCGCTCCTCGGCGGGAACCTCGCGCGTCTCGGCGAGCTTGATCCGGACGTGGTAGACTCCCGGGCCCACCGTGAAGTAAAGGGTGAAGTCCTTGCCGTGCACGCCCCGTCGGTAGAGTTCCGGGTCGCGCGCACCCGCGACTCGATCGCATCGGGGCTTGGTCCACCACGAGCGCGTGACCGAATCGGCGAGGTGCTCCAGGCGAACGATGAACTCCGCGCCCGGTCTCCAAGCGTTGCCCTCGCTGTCCACGTAGTCCTGGCGGCCCGTGTAGCCGAGCGCGACGCGCTGCGTTCCGGTCGGACCGCCGCCCTCCCCGAAGCCCGAGCGTCCTTTCTCAGCCGACCACTGCACGGCGTCGATCGCCACATCGGCGCCCAGGCTGAGCGGGTTGCCCTCGCCGGTCGCCGCGAGCCGCAGCGTGTGCGGGCCCTGCGCGAGACCGCTCGCCGAGTAGAGCACCTGCCGATGCATCGTGCGCGGCGAGTGCGCGTCGACGATGGCGAGCTGCTTCTCGCCGTCCAGGTACACGTCGGCCCGCCCGCCCGTCGGGCCGGTGCGGCCGATCACGCGCACCTGGTTGCCGGTGAAGGGGATATCCACCGAGGCGCCGGCCTCGCTCGCGACGTGAACGCCGCCCGAGCGGTCCTTCACGTCGACGGAGACGCCCCACCGACCCGTGTAGTCGAGGCTCGCGTCATCGACCTCGGTCTGAGGGTCCTCGCCCTCGATCGCGATTCGCGTCCTGCCATCGTGCCGGATGCGGACGATGCGGTCGCCGCAGTCGAGCGGCTCGACCGTGAACCCATTTCGGTGCAGGCCGCCGAGACGCGGGAGCCGGCGACCGTCCGCCGTGACGCGCGTGGGGGTGCAGGACAGCCGCAGCGTGTCGTGCTCTCCCGCGGGGGCGTCGAACGTCTCGTAGGCGATGCGGCCCTTGCCGTAGACGATGTGGCGCACGACGGAGGAGGCGTGGATGAGGTGGCTCTCTCGCGCCGCCCCGTAGAGTTCCGGCCGCCAGCGCATGTTCTCGAGGACCGCGAGCAGCGCGCAGGGGTGGGCGAGGTTGAACCACGTGCCCGCGGCGATGGCGCCGCCGTCGATGTTGTCCTCCACGACGCCGGTCGGGCGGCAGTCGTAGGTGGAGAGGATGGCCGTTCGCCGCGCGATCTCGCGGGCCCACTCGTCACCGGTGAGTTCGCCATAGAGCCCGAACGCCTTGGCCATCCAGAGCGGCCCGTACCACAAGGACCGCCAGCAGCAGTGAGCGGACTCGGGGTACGCCCACGCGCCGCTGAAGACGTCGGAGTTGGAGGCGGGTGAGACGCTGGTGTGATTGAGGTGCAGCACGAGCGCGTTCCGCGCGTCGTTCCGCCAGTTCGGGAAGTCCCGGGGGTGCTCCATCATGTAGGTGGCGACGGTCTCCGTGAGGCCCCCCGTGCCGCAGGGGTTCTCCCAGTCCCAGTAGTGCATCCCGAAGACGTCGTTCCGAGTCCACTCGGGCATGAGGACGTCGCGGAGGTAGCGCACACCGGCCTCGCGGGACTCGACGTACGCGCCATCCGCGCCCGTATGGCCCAGCCGGATCAGCTCATCGAAGAGCTGCACGAGGAACACCACGCCGCCCGTCTGCCACCCGGCTTCCTCGCCCCAGGGCACGTCCTCGGGATTCGCGTAGCGCTGCCAGGGCGCGGCGCCGGGCTCGCGCGAGCGCTTCTCCGCAAGTACGTCGGCCCAGTGCATGGCGGTCGCGAGCCACTCCTCGTTGCCCGTCATCTCGTAGGCCTTCACCAACTCAAACCCCACCCAGGCGACCATGTCGAGCTGGATGAAGCCATGCGGATCGGCGTCGCCGTAGAAGTCGCCCTTGGTGGGGCAACTCACGAGGAACCGCGGCCAGGGGTGGTCGGCGGGGGTCTGGCAGTGCTTCACGAGGTAGTCGGCGTACACGGAGAGGAGCGTGATCGCGGACGGGTCGCCTGAGTAGGCGTAGTGGTTCCGAAGCGCCCAGATGACGCACGCGCCCCGCTGGCCGACATCGCCGTTGTCCCACTGGTTTGAGGGCGGCGGGACGGTGATCGCGCCCTCGTCCGTGATGCTCCAGCTCCCGTTGTAGACGAACTCCGGGGCCGGCATGGCGGCTCGCGGCGGCAGCGCCCAGGGGTAGCGCTTCAGGGTGTCGGCTGCCACGCGCACGCGGTAGTCCCACTGGCCGTTCTGGCCTTCGTACCATGGGGCGATGACGCCGTGGCTGTCTTCGACAGCGCGGTGGGCGTAGTAACGATCCTGGGTTGTTTGGGCCAGCGCGGCCGTGCAGGCAAGGGTCAGGCTGACGGGGAGGCAAGCGAAGAGGGCGGTAGGGCGTCTCACGCGCGGTGCTCCTCATGCGCCGAACGGTGCACCGGTCCGGCGCGATGGTGTTTGAAACGAACATAATCGAACAGCAATGCACGCGTTGTGTCAAGCTCCGGCGAAGGGCTGCCGTCTTGCCCTCAAAGTTCGATAGTCCAAACTTTACGCTTGACCACGAAACAACTAAATGCTACCTACATATTCGCGCTTGGGCGCATCGGTTCTGGACGGCCTGGCCGGACGGAACGAAGCGCGCGGCGCGCCCGCGGGAACCAAAGCCGCAGGCGTTCGGTGCGTGCGTGCGGACACGCGCGCACCGGTGGTAGAGAGGCGGCGGGCGCCATCCCTTGCCGGTCCGCAAGCCGCCTCCCGGCGCCCACCCACGTGCGGAGCGCACTCATTAGGAGGAGGCCAATCATGAAGACCCGGCCACCCGGGTTCACCCTGATCGAGCTGCTCGTCGTGATCGCCATCATCGCCATTCTGGCGGCGATCCTCTTCCCTGTGTTCGCCAAAGCCCGCGAAAAGGCGCGGCAGGCCTCGTGTCTCAGCAACATGAGGCAGATCGGCGTGGCGATGATGATGTACATCGACGACAATGACGAAGCCTTCTGCGTCGTGGAGTGCTCGGGGCTGCCCCAGCCCCGCAAGTGGTTCGAGCCCATCGCGCCCTACATGAAGAACACCCAGATCCTGTTCTGCCCCTCCCTGCGCGGAGCCGCGACCACCGGAACCCCCAAGACGGACTACGTCCTGAGCGGCTGCTTCGCTCAGGGCGCCCCACTGGCGCGCTTCGACCGTCCCGCGGAGCAGATCATGGTCGCCGAACGGGGGGCCGACAAGCCGTACGAGGGCTACAAGCCTTGGCCGACCGACGGCGTGAGCTGGGACAACTTGGCTGGGTACAGGCACGGCGCGCCGAACCCCCACGACCACTTCACCCACCTCGCGAAAGACGCCCGGCACAACGGCGGCGCGAACTACACCCTCGCGGACGGCCATGCCAAGTGGATGCGATGGGACTCGACCTTCAAGGGCGGATTCGGCCTCCCGGGCATGCACAACCCCGATCGGATCATCCCCTGACGTTCGCCATCGCCGAGGGCCAGGTAGAAACGGCTCGCGGGAAGTCCGGCA
>CAZCER010000145.1:0-3303 GCA_964497385.1 uncultured Armatimonadia bacterium
TCGCGCACGGTCACCTGCTCGATCGGGACCTCGTAGAGCTGACTTGCCGTGTGCGCGTGCACGTCAAGTCCCGCGCGGAAGGCCTCGAGGAGGTTCGGGTCCTTCGAGAAGTGCGCGAGGATCCGGAGTTCGATCTGCGAGTAGTCGCACGCGAGCAGCGACCACCCCTCGCCAGGGGCGACGAAGCACTTCCGGACCTCCCTCCCCCACTCCGAGCGGATCGGGATGTTCTGAAGATTCGGGTCCGAGGACGACAGGCGCCCCGTGACCACCGAGCGTTGGTTGTACTGCGTGTGCACGCGGTCGGTTTCCGGGTCGGCCAGTTCGAGAAGGGCGTCCACGTAGGTGCTGAGCAGCTTCGTAAGCTGTCGCCACTCCAAGAGCGGCTCGATGATCGGGTGCTTGTCTCGAAGGAGTTCCAGCGTCGCGGCGTCCGTGGAGCGACCCGTCTTCGTCTTTCGGCCCTGAGGCAGGCCCAGCTTCTCGAAGAGCACCACCTGAAGCTGCTGCGGCGAACCGAGGGTGAACGTCTCGCCCGCGAGTTCATGCACCGTCCGCTCCGCCTCGCCGATCTTCTCCCGAAGCCGCCCGCCAAGCTCGCGGAGACGCGCTCGATCGACGCGGATGCCCCGGCTCTCCATCCGTCCGAGCACGAACGCGACGGGGAACTCCAGCCGCCGATAGAGCGGCTCGAGCCCCTGCTCCGCAAGCGACGCGCGGATCGGCTCCATCACCGCATGGAGGCGAGCCGCCGCGTACGCGGTCGCCTGGGGCCGGTCGATCGCCGGCAGCGCCTCCCCCAGAAACCGGCCCACCAAGCGCGACAGGTCGGACACCGCCTCGCCGTGCGCCGCGAGGTAAGCCGCAAGCCCCGCGTCCTCCTCAACGCCCGTCACCGTCACTCCGATAGGTTCGAGCGTCCGTATGAGTTCCTTGGCGTCGAGGCAGACCTTCGCGACCGACGCGTCGCCCAGCAGTTGAGCCACAGGCTCCGGCAGCGCCAGTTCCGGATCGGAGAACTGGTCGAACAGGCTGCCTCCGTCGACCTGGTCGAGTACGAACACGGCGGACTCGTCCGGGGCCCACGCGAGGCCGAGGTCGAGGAGGCGTTTGCCCGCGAGCCGAGGCAACACCGCGACCCGACCGGCGCGGCGAATCGCGTCCACGACCTCCTGATCCGCGTCGCTCGCCTCGGGGCCGAGCACGAGAGCCTCGGCCTTCGGCGCTTCGGCGGGAGCGAGCTTCTCAACGAGCGACCGGAACCCCAGCCCCCCAAGAACCTCGCGCACCAAATCCGGATCCACGGGGCGCCGCGCAAGGTCCTCGAGTCCGGGCTCCAGTTCCACGTCTGTCCGAATGGTGACAACCTCCCGAGCGGTCCGACACTCGTCCGCCGAAGCCGTCAGCATCTCCCGCAGCTTCGCGCTCGCGATCTCCTCCGCCCGCTCGAGGGCCGCGTCCACTGTTCCAAACTGCTCCAGGAGGGCCGCGGCTTTCTTGGGGCCGATGCCGGGCACGCCCTTGATGTTGTCCGAGGAGTCCCCCGCCAAAGACTTGTAGTCCACGATCTGATTCGGATCCACCCCGAGCTTCTCGCGTACCTCCGAGGGGCCCATCACCGTGCTCCCCGACAGCGACCGATTCGCCGAGCTGATGAGGACGCGGTCGCTGACAAGCTGATAGGCGTCCTGGTCTCCGGTCGCCAGATAGACCCGCATGCCCGCCTCAGCCCCGTGCCGCGCCAGAGTCCCCATGACGTCGTCGGCCTCAAAACCCGGCGCTCCGACGATCGGGACGCTCAGCGCGCGCGCGACTTCCGGGAGCAGCGGAAGCTGGATCGCGAGATCCTCGGGCATGGGCGGGCGATTGGCCTTGTACGCGGGGTAGAGTTCCTGGCGGTAGCTGGGCTCCGCGCTCGGAAGGTCCACGGCGATCGCGATGTGCGTCGGCTTCAGTTCCTCGAGGAGCGCAAGCACCATGCGCGCGAAACCGTACAGGGCGTTCGCGGGACGTCCGTCCGGCGCGGTCAGCGGCGGAAGCGCGTGGAAGGCGCGGTAGAGCAGGTTGTAGGCGTCGACCACGAGCAAGCGGCCCTCGCCGCGCGTGCGTTCGGTCACGGGTATGGTCCCTTCGGGGCGCGCCCCGCTCGCTAGCGCGCCCGGAGCAGGTTCCGCGAGAGGCGCTCGACTCCGGTCTGGCTCTCGAGATACTGCCCGGCCCCGCGAGCGAGTCCCTCTCCCGAGGCGGCGGCCAGCCCGCCGGGCAGCGAGAACGCGCCCCGGTCGTACGCGACGACCAGCGCGTCCGAGCCGAGGCCCGCCTGAGCGGCGGCGTAGGCGACGGCGTTCTCGAAACCGCCCAGTTCGTCCACAAGGCCGTGCTCGAGCGCCTCGGCGCCGAGCAGAACCCGCCCGTCCGCCACGCGACGCACCGCGCTCTCCTCTAGGCCGCGCCCCTCGGCGACCGCGGCCACGAACCCGTCGTAGACCTCCATCAACTGAGCCTCAAGGAGTTCGCGCTCGTCCTCGCGCATCTCGCGGAACATCGAACCGGTGTCCTTGTACCGCCCCGACTTGATGACCTCGCTCCGCACGCCGTACTGCGCCAGCAGGTCGCCGACGAACAGGTAGTCGCTGATGACGCCGATGCTGCCCGTCGCCGACGAAGGGTTCGCGAACACGTAGTCGCCCGCGCAGGCGATGTAGAACCCGCCGGACGCGGCCACGTCGCCCATCGAAACCACGAGCGGAACGTCGGCGCGCTCGGACTTGACGCGTCGGATCGCCGCGTAGATCTCCTCCGAGGCCGCCGCGCTCCCGCCCGGAGAGTCGATCCGGAGCACGACGGCGCGGCAAGAAGGCGACTCATACGCGTCCTTCACGCTTCCGACCAGCGTCTCGGGATTCACGCCGGCCGCGGCGAGGAGCGAACCGCCCTCGGCGCCGCTGATGGGCCCGAGCGCGCGGATCACCCCCACATGCGGCGGCATCCCAAACGACCGGCCCTGAGCCGAAGCGAGGCCGGCCAAAACCACGAACAGCGCGAGCGTCACGGCGGCGCACGCCGCAAGCGCCCCCAGCACAAACCCGAAGCCTCTACCCGGTCCGTGCTCCGCGGCTCGAACGGGCGGACCCGCGGACGGTGGCGCCGCAAGCGCCTCGCTCATCGGAGCCGCTTCGGGCGCCGGGGAAGGTGGCGGATGAGGGGCGTCCGCGCCCATGGTTCGTCCTCCTTGGCGTGTGTGATCGGGAAGGGGTGCGAGGCACGGGCGCCGCCCCGCCGTCGTGCACGCGGCACGGGGCG
>CAZCER010000145.1:3313-9470 GCA_964497385.1 uncultured Armatimonadia bacterium
CGCGATAGCGGGTAACCTTCCTGCCTACCCCTCGACGCGCCCCCATCGGGCCCGTCGGGCCGGCGCGGCGCCCCAGGGCGACCCGCCGACAGAGGAGGAGGTCGTCGTGACAGATTTGCGCCCCCGACGCCGCGCAGGCGCGGTCGCAGCCGCGCTCCTGTGCGCGCTCGCGGTCATCGTGCTGCCCGGCTGCCCGTTCGGCTCACCCGCCGCGAAGGACCAGAGGAACGCGCCCCCGCCCCCCCTGACCAAACCGGTGGGCGACACGCTCGATCGGCTCACCGAGGTCGTTCCGGTCGCCGAGACGGGCGACGATCTCGCTCCCGCGGTCGAGATGCTGCTCGCGACGCCGGAGACCGCCCTCGGACAACCCGTGTACGCGAGCGCCCAGGCGGTGCTCCGCCGCGTCACCGCGGAACGCCTCCGCGCCGCGCAGAAAGCGGCGACGGAGAAAGGCTTCGCCATCAAGGTGCTCGACGCCGGTCGCGCGCCCGAGGTGCAGGACGCCCTGCGCCGGCTGGTCGGCCCGTCCTATCTGGAGGCGCCTGAGGAGGACGGCTCCTGCCCCGACACGCGCGGCGCGGCCGTGGACGTCACGCTGCTCGAACGGCGCGATGACGGCTCCCTCGTCGAGGCGCCGATGGGCAGCCAGTACATGGATGCGACGGACGCCTCGACACGCGCCTCCATTCCCTCCGACCCCCAGATGCAGACCAACCGAACCGTCCTCGCCGACCTCATGCGCCAACAAGGCTTCGAACCCGGGCCGTGTTGGTGGGACTTCCATGACCCGGAGTGGCGCGACTTCCCCGTTCTGAGCCCGTCCGACTACGAGTACTCTCTGAACGACGGCATCGAGTACCCGGCCGCAGAGTCGGGCCCCGAGTCGGCTGCGCTCTCCGAGTCCGCCCCGGCGGAGTCTGGCGAGTCCGCGGCCGCCGAATCCGCCGCATCCCCCTAACCGCGCCGCGCGCCGCCCGCGTGTGCAGGGGCGGGCGCGGCCCCCCGGGCGGTGGGGGGCGCGCCGGCGCCCGCCAACCCCCCCCCCCCCCCCACCCCCCCCGGCGCGCCCCCGGGTTGCCCGGGGGGGGGGGGCGCGCTCCTCCCGTACAGAAGTCGCACGGCGGCACTACCCCTCCGCGCAGGCCCGTGACTCTACGAGGTACAGACCGAAGGAGTGAGTCATGGTCGGCTTGAGTCTAGCGGGGTACACGGACGAGTTGCTCGTTCTCGCGGCCATCGCCGGCGACTTCGCTTCCTTCGATGAACTGGTCCGACGCTACCGGGCCGCCGTGCTCCGGACCGTTCTCCGGATCACGCCATCGCAGGAGCGCGCGGAGGATGTGGTGCAGGAGGCCCTTGTCCTTGCCTTCCAGGCCCTCCCCCAACTCTCCACGCCGCAGGCGTTCGGCTCCTGGCTTCGCACGATCGCCGTCCGGCACGCCCGGAGGCGCTCGAAGCAGGAGCGAGCGCGCACCGACGCGATGGACCCGCTCAGCGATGTGACGCTCGCCATGTGTCCGGCTCTGACCGACAGTCCGGAAGACGACGTCATCGGGACGGCGGACCGACGGAGGGTGCGCGACGCGATCGCGACGCTGCCGCACCCTTACGGAGAGGTGCTCGACCTCAGGTTCTTCCACGACATGCCGCTCGCGCGGATCGCCGCCTATCAGGGCGTCACCGTGGATGGGGTGAAGTGGAGGCTGCGCCGCGCTCTGAAGCTTCTGCGCGCAAGCCTCGAGGAGGACGGAGAGGACGAGGCCGCGTGACGGCTTGGAGCGAGAGAGAGGGTGAGGGGCGGCGAGAACGAGTGCACTGGACACGCCAGGGTTGAGGCTGCGGGGGCGGACCCGGCGGACGCGGTTTGGCCGCGCCAGTCGAGGCTCCTCCGAGGGCCAGGAGTCATAGGCGCTTCTGTGGTAATGGAGGACACGCGTCATGTCAGCATCGGACAGCGGCACCGAGAAGTCGGTCGAGAAGCAGCGCTACATCAAGCTCATCCGCGCCATCGTGGACCACGGCGATTCCGTGGCCGCGGGGCTCGCGGAAGAGCGTCCGGCGGTTACCCACTACATGCGGCAACAGCTTAACCGGGCTCGTGAGGAACTCTGCAAAGGGGACGACACCCTCGCGGCCCTCTTTCCCCCTGTTCCCGACGACACGTCGATCGCCGACGTCGCCGCCATCGCGCAGCAGCTCATCGACTGCGCCGACGCCGGACCGTCACTCGGCTCTCGGGCCGCGCTGGCGGCCAAGCACGGGCTCCACATCACCGGTGAGAACGTAAGCGTCATGCTCTCCGACCTCGCCGAGTTCGGCGCCCAGATTCGCGGCCGCATCGCCGAAGCGTTCGAGGACACGGTCTTCCCGGCGACCCCGAAGACCGAGCCGGAGATGGAGGCGCGCATCGCCGAACTCGAGGCCAAAGTCAAGGAGTACACCGACCGCATCGGGACCGACGAGACGCCGGGCCTCGAGGAGACCGCCGAGTTCGCGCGGATCGCGAAGGAACTCGCGTTCCTCAAGGGGCGGAAAACGCGCAAGGCCACCATCGTGGTCGAGGTCACGGACGACGAGAACCCGGACGGAAGCGCGAGCGAGTAGTCTTCGGCCGCTTCCCACAACCGCCAAGAGGATCCCAGCCCCCCGGCTGGGGTCCTCTTGGCGTACATGCTCGCCGGGGTTCCGTCGCGGCCCGCCGGCGGGTATACTCGCCCGGATGTGATCTCGTCTGAGAAGGGTGATCGCTTTGGGCTTTTTCGACCTAGTCAAGGCGCGCCGATCGGTGCGCGGCTACACCGACGCGCTCGTCAAAGAGGCCGACCTCGCGGCCATCCTGGAGGCGGCCAACCTGGCGCCCTCGGCCGGCAACCAGCAATGCTACAGCGTGGTGGTCGTCCGCGATCCGGCGACGCGCGCCGCCATCGCCGACGCGGCGGGAGGCCAGCGGTTCGCCGCCGTCGCTCCGATCTGCCTTGCTTTCGTGGCCGACGCGCCCAAAGCCGAGGAGCGCCTCCGCAGACCGTCGTTCGCCGTGCAGGACGCCGCCATCGCCGCCACGCACGCCATGCTCGCCGCCGCGGAACTCCAGCTCGGGACTTGCTGGATCGGCGGCATGAACCAGACCAAAGTCGGAGAGCTGATCGGCGCGCCGGAGGGCCAGGAGGTCGTCTGCGTGCTGACCGTGGGTCATCCCGCCGACTCCCCCGCGCCCAAGAAGCGGCGCGACCTCACCGACCTGGTCCGCGAGGAGCGCTTCGGCGGCCGCGGGTATCAGAAGCCGGTGTAGCGCGCCTCCGAGCCCAGCGCCCCCGCTTCGCGGCGACGCTCGAGAGGACGGGAGCCACTTGCGGACACTGACGCGAAGGGATCTGCTGGCGCGCGCGGCGGGGGCCGCGGCGGCGGCGTGCTCCGCCGGCGCCGCTCTCGGTCAGGATGCCGGCGTGCAGGGGGCGGGAACCATGGTGCTCATAGCAGGCGGGCCGTTCCGGATGGGCAGCACCGAGACCCACATCGCGGACCTGGCCCGCACCTGCGGGTACCACCCGTCCTGGTTTGAGGGCGAGTCGCCCGAGCGGCTTGTGGATGCGCCCGACTTCCTCATCGACCGCTATCCCGTTACCCACCGCGAGTACGCCGCATTCTGCCACGCGGCGGGACACGCCCCGCCGACCGTGTGGAGCGGCCCCGAGCCTCCCGACCGCTGGCTCGATTGCCCCGTGGTTGGCGTGAGCTTGGCGGACGCGTTCTCGTTCGCCGCCTGGGCGGGCAAGCGCATCCCCACCGAGGCCGAGTGGGAGAAAGCCGCACGCGGGGCCGATGGGCGCATCTGGCCGTGGGGCGACTCCTTCGAACCGGACGCCTGCCACTTCAACCGAGACCGAGCCCCGTCCGTCGTGGATCTCAGGCCCGTGGATGCGCATCCGCTCGGTGAGAGCCCCTACGGCGTCATGGACATGATCGGCAACGCGGCGGAGTGGTGCGCCGATGGTCCCGGCCCGGGCGCGGCTTACATCAAGGGCGGTTGCTGGATGAACGAGGAGATCGTGAACCTTCGGCCCGCCGCGCGCAACATGAGCGGGTTCGCCAACAACCCGCTGCCCTTCTACGGCTTTCGATGCGCGAAGGACGTGTAGCCGATGCCGATCCGATTCGAGCCAGCGCTCACGGGGCCAGCCGAGGTCGTCGAGGGCGTCTCGGTCTATCCGGGGCAGATGGCCGGCGTCCTCACCGAGATCCCCGCGTTCCCGGGCGAGGGGTTCTCTCTGGGGCTGCCCGAGTCGATCGGAGACGCCGAACGCGCGCTGTGGTTCGGAAGCGTCCACCCACGCTGGTCCAGAGACGCGGACGGACACTGGACCTCGCGCGCGGCGGTCGAGGGCGAACTGGAGTACGGCCTCACGGTCGCGACGACCGAAGACACGGTGGACATCCGCGTCGTCCTCACCAACCTGAGCGACCGCCTGTGGGCGCACAGCCTGGCCTTCAACTGCTTCAACGCCGGCGGCGCGCCCTCTGTGGCTGACCACGAGTGTGCGCGTCACTGGGTAGGCCTCGCGGGCGAAGCGCGCCGCCTCACCGAACTCCCCCGAACGTGCGGACCGCGCCCTACCGTCCAGCTCTACAGCGTCGAGGGCGCCCCGGCCGGGTCGGAGATAGGCTTCGTCAGCGGCTTCAGGGCTACGCCTGAGAACCTGACCCTGGAGGGCTGGATCGCGATCCAGGCGCGCGACGGCGTCCGGATGGTGGCCGCGGCCTCCAAGCCGACGCTCTTCCTCTTCCAGAACATGGAGTACTCGTGCATCCACGCGAGCCCGGGCCTGGGGCGGCTCTCCCGGGGGGAGTCCGGCGAGGCCCTCACGCGCATCTACTTCGTGGAGGCCACCGTCGCGGAACTGCGGGATCGCATCCGCTCTGAGATGGCGTGAGCGGGAGGTTGTCGCGCGCACCGCGGGTGGCTATGCTGAGCGCCTAAGGGTGTGTACCGATGAGCGTCGAAGACCGACCCCTCAAGACCGCCAAGGCGACCATCAAGATCCCCCGACCTCTCTATGACAAGATCCGCCTCCTCATCGAGGACTCCGGGTACGACTCCGTGACCGATTTCGTGGTCTACGTCCTACGAGACATCGTCGCCACCCACGCGCGCGATGAGGAGTCCGCCTACACGGAAGAGGAACTGAACCAGGTCAAGGAGCGCCTCAAGCAACTCGGGTACTTGTAGTCGAGAGCGGACCCGCCGGCCTGCGCGGAGCATTCCCCCGCGAGCGGCCCGATGCCCCCCGGACCCGCTCCACCAAGACTCTTGCGAGAGTGTCATGAGAGTGCTATAGTCCTCTCATCACACCCCGTAGGGAGTGTCGCCGGTGGCAGCATTGAGCCGCCCACAGTCCAGACAGCATCTCGGGGGCGCCCAGGTGTCCGAGCGGAACTGCGTGCGTGTGTACTGGGGGGCTCTTCTCGCCTATCTCGGCCTCACCGTGTGCATCGGCTTCGGCGCCGCGCTCCGCGATGCGGCTCTGGCGGCCGAGCGCGGTTGGCTCTACCAGGGCATGGTGGGGCTTGGGGCGCTCGCCGTCGTCGCGGGCGTCGCCTACTGCGCGTTGCGCATCGCGTCGGAACGCCGCGAACGGTCTCTCCCCGCCGAGTAGTTCCGCTCCGGACGCTACGGAAACGTCACACTCCCCAGCACCCTCGGCCCGGCCGCTCCCGTCACGGACGGCACGTTCGACGGCGCCCCGCGCATGGTCTCGCTCCCCAGCAACGCGAACCCCACGGCTTCCTTGAACTCCGCCGCTATGCCCAGGTCGTCGACTCGTCCGACCGACCGGCCCGCATGGTGCTCGATACGGCTCACGAGCGTCGGGTTGTTCGCCCCGCCCCCGCACAGAAGGATCTCGTCGACCGGAGGCAGGTAGTCGCGAATGGCGTTCACGATGGTGACCGCGACGAGTTCGGTGAGTAGGGCCACCAGATCCTTGCCCTTTGCCACTCCCGAGCCCCATATGTCGGACACCCATTTCTCACCGAATTCCTCGCGGCCCGTGGACTTGGGGGGCTTCAGGGAGAAGTACTCGCAGCCGAGCAGATGCGCGAGCGCCTCCGGGCGCACTTTGCCGCGACGCGCCAGATCCCCGTCCACGTCGTAGGCAAA
>CAZCER010000146.1:0-9465 GCA_964497385.1 uncultured Armatimonadia bacterium
GTGACGTGGCTCTCATCTCCGAGGAAAAACCGCAGGGTGTGCGGCGGCTGGGTCTGCCGGTCCAGGATGACGCGCGTGCCGAGAAGGCTCTGGTCCACGCGAGCGGGCATGTCGGAAACCTGGGCCTCCGGGAGAAGGATCGAGTACTCGATCTCCGTGCGGACGAGCTTGCAGCCCTCCGCGATCGAGGTGTAGGGCCCCACGTAGCAGTCTTCGATGAGGCAGTTGGGCCCGACCGCGACCGGCCCGCGGAGGACGCTGTTCCGGACCTCCGTGCCTTCCCCGATCGAGACGCGCCCCGCCACCTGAGACGCCTCATCGACCGAGCCCGAGACGACCGGCTCGAGTTCCTCGAGGAGCCTGCGGTTCACATCGAGCAGGTCCTCGAGCTTCCCGGTGTCGGCCCACCAGTCGGTGAGTTCGTGCGCGCTGACGGGGTGACCGTGTTCGACGAGCCACTGGATCGCGTCCGTGATCTCGAGTTCGCCGCGGGCCGAGGGCTCGATCTTGTCGATCGCCTCGAAGATGCTCGGTTGGAAAGCGTACACGCCAACGATGGCCAGATTCGAAACGGGCTCCCGCGGCTTCTCCACGACGCGCGCGACGTGGCCGCTCTCGACGATCGCCACTCCGAAGCGCCGCGGGTCGGGCACGGGCGCGACCAGGATGCGCGCGGCCCCGTTGTTGGCGCGGAACGAGTCGACGAACCCGACGATCCCCTCGCGGATGAGATTGTCGCCGAGGTAGACGAGGAAGTCGCTGTCGCCCACGAAGTCGCGCCCGACGCCCACCGCGTGGGCGAGGCCGAGCGGCTCCTCCTGCACCCAATAGGAGATCGAAGCGCCGAACCGATCGCCGTCGCCGACCGCGGCCTGAAGCTGCGCCTGGGTGGCTCGGCTGAGGATCAGGCCGATCTCCGTGATGCCGCTCGCGACGACCGCCTCGATCGCGTAGTAGAGGATCGGCTTGTTCGCCACGGGGATGAGGTGCTTCGCGCCGGTGTGCGTCACCGGCCGGAGCCTCGATCCGAGCCCCGCGCACAGAATCAGAGCCTTCATCGGTTGGGCCCCTCGTCGGACGTTCTGGGCGGCCGCGCCCGGCGGCCGCCAACCGATGGAACGCCGCGCTGACGCGCCGGGTTCGCTCAGGCCTTGACCTCACTGTTTCCAGCATATAATATCCGGCAGGAATATGCCGGCGGCAACGCTATTCCGGCATGGGAGTGCAGATCGCGGAGGTGTTTGACGATGGCGGCCTGGCCGGGAATGAAGCCCCAGAGCGACTCGCACGAAGTGGCGCTGCACGCGTGCGGCGTCTCCGACGCCGTAGAGGCGTTCATGCGCTACGTCGTCGCTCGAAACCCGGGGGAACCCGAGTTCCACCAAGCCGTGCGCGAGGTCGTCGAGTCCGTTATGCCCCTCGTGGAGTCGAACCCGCGGTACCGCAGGGCCAAGATCCTCGAGCGGATGGTCGAGCCCGAACGCGTCATCATGTTCCGCGTGCCCTGGCAGGACGACCAGGGCGAGTACCACGTGAACCGCGGGTACCGCATCGAGATGAACAGCGCCATCGGCCCGTACAAGGGCGGCCTCCGCTTCCACCCCACCGTCTCGCTCGGGCTCCTGAAGTTCCTCGCCTTCGAGCAGACCTTCAAGAACGCCCTGACAACCCTCCCGATGGGCGGTGCGAAGGGCGGCTCCGACTTCGATCCCAAGGGCAAGAGCGATGACGAGATCATGCGCTTCTGCCAGAGCTTCATGACCGAACTCGCCCGCCACATCGGCCCCGACACGGACGTACCCGCCGGCGACATCGGCGTGGGCGGTCGCGAGATCGGCTTCCTGTACGGTCAGTACCGCCGGCTCCGGAACGAGTTCACCGGCGCCCTCACCCGCAAGTCGCCCAACTGGGGCGGGTCCCTCATGCGCCCCGAGGCCACGGGCTACGGCGCGACCTACTTCGCCGAGGAGATGCTCAACGCGCGCGGCGACAGCCTGGACGGCAAGACGGTGCTGGTATCGGGCTCCGGCAACGTGGCCCAGTACACCGTCGAGAAGGTCACCCAGCTCGGCGGCAGAGTCATCACCCTCTCCGACTCGGGCGGCACGATCGTCGACGAGGCTGGCATCGACGCCGAAAAGCTCGCCTGGGTCCTCAACCTGAAGAACGTCGAGCGCGGCCGCATCGAGCGGTACGCCGACGAATTCGGAGTGGCCTACCTCGAGGGACAGCGCCCCTGGGCCGTGCCGGCGCAAGCCGCCTTCCCCTGCGCGACCGAGAACGAGATCAGCAAGGAAGACGCCGAGACCCTCGTCCGCAACGGCTGCATCTGCGTCTCCGAAGGCGCGAACATGCCCACCGAGCCGGCCGCGGTGAAGGTCTTCCAGGCCGCCGGCATCTGCTACGCGCCGGGCAAGGCCGCGAACGCGGGCGGCGTCGCGACCTCCGGCCTCGAGATGACCCAGAACTCGATGCGCGCCTCCTGGACGCGCGAGGAAGTGGACGCCAAGCTGCGCGCCATCATGAAAGACATCCACGCCACGTGCGCGGAGTTCGGAACAAACGGCGGCGACCACATCGACTACGTGAAGGGCGCGAACCTGGGCGGCTTTCTCAAAGTCGCCGACGCCATGCTCGACCAAGGCCTGGTGTAGCGGAGCCGCGCGCCTTCAATGCGATGGCTGCACGACCTGGAACGCGCGAGCCCGTCGGCGTCCGCCGGCGGGCTCGCACTCTGTACAGAGGAGTCTCGGAGGCCCTCGAGCCGCCTCGACAAGCCCGGCCGTCGGGGCGACGCCCGCCCGCTCAGCCCGAGCTTCTCGCGACCGCGCGACTGGCTCGACCCCAAGCGCTACTCCCCCGCCACCGGCAGCGTGGCGGGGTCGACGGTGAGAAGGTACGCGCCCTCCGGGTCCGCCAGCTCCGAGGCGCTGCCCTCGCGAGTGGGCGGAGTCGGCATCCCCAAGTAGGCGACATACAACACCCCGTCGTGGAGCATCGCGTCGGGGCGGAAAGCGTAGACGGTGGGCTCGGTGAGCATCACGGGCCTGCCCCAGGTCTCGCCGTTGTCCATGGACCGCGCGGCGAAGAGCGGCCAGCCGGCCCTGCGGTCGGCGGTGTAGACGAGGATGAGGCCACTCTCATCGTCGACCGCCAGGGCGGACGAGTGGGCCGATCCCTCGTCCACGGACGGCTTGGGATGGGACCACGACTCGCCGTCCGGGGAGTAGGACATGAGAATGCGGCCAGAGCGAAGCCCGCGCGACGCCGGCGCCTCGCCGACCGAGGAGTACGACACGACGGCCCCACCCGATGGCGCTATGGCAACGGCGGGAAGGATCCCGCGACCCAGCGGAACAGGCTCGAGCCAGCGTGACAGGTCGACGCCCGGAGAGCAGCACACGTACACCTCCGAACCAGGCCCGAACAGGCCACCTCCCGCTGGCAAGAGCCCCTCGGCCGCGACCGCCGCCAGTTGTTCCGTGGACGCGCCGCTGCCACTGCGAAGTGGCGAGTGGAAGCGATGCGTCAGTTCTGGGCTCTGTGGCGATGCAACATCGACGAGGTCCAGCCCGGCGCCAGTGCTGGTGATGCCGCAGGCCATGAGCAACCAGGCGCCGCCGCCGGCGGATAGCACGTCGGCTCGTTCGCGGTATGGCCCCGGAGCGACCTCCGTTTCGTGCGTTGGCTGCTGATCCACCACCCCGGCGGGACCGATCGGCCAAGTGAGCAGGGACGTGCGGGCCGTCGGCGGTGTGCCCTCTGTACATAGGACAGCCAGACGAGGCTCCTGGTCCACATAGACCATCGCCATGGCTGGAACAAATCCGGGCGCGAGGGCAGCCACAGGACCGGCCGACTCGGAGCTGGCGGGAGGCGAATGGCTTGCGCCGGGCGCCTCGTCCATAGGGCCCTCACCGGCCACTCTCGACGCGTCCTCGGCCGCATCCTCTGATTGACTCGTCCACGAAAGCACCGCTGGCGCACCTGCAACCAAGCCGGCTACCAGCAGGAGCGCGGCGGGGTGTCGCCCCGCCCGATAGCACGTCGACATGCGCGCCTCCTCCTTAGCGTCACAACTCAATCTCAAGTAGACTCTCGGTGTTGCCCTGCCAGTTCCAGTAGGGTGCCTGGGGATCGTCGACAGGGTCGAGCCAGGACCCTGGCATGGGGCTCGTGGTGAAATGGCTCAACTCCTCCCACTCCAGACTACGAAGCGCGTCGGCCACGCTCTGGTCTGACTCGACGAGTACCCCGTAGGACGGATCGTACAGCGACTGGCCGTCGGGGTAGGCGCACACCAAGTGGTCGCCGAAGTACGGCTGTGCGGAGTGCTCGTGGCCCTGGCAGTCCACGTCTTTGACCAGGAATGTGCGCCAATCGACGGCCCCCGGACCGACTCCCGCGAAGAAGTGGGCCCAGAGAATCGGGATCCCGTGCGCGCGCCCAAGGTCAAAGGCGAAGTAGCCGAAGTTGCCGCACCTGCCGAAGCCGAACGTCAGCAGCTCCCGTGTCGGGGTCGCGCTCTCCCCCACGCCCAGTGCGTGCATATCGTAGATGTTCATGGGGTAGTAGGTCAGGATCCCGGCCTCGCACTCGATCCGGAGGCTCGAGATCCCTGCCCAGACGTCGTTGCCTTCGTTTGGTGCGTCCCACGCCTCCTGGGCATCCATCCGCCCCTCGGCCCACTCGCATGAGAGACGGAAGAGCTGCTCGTACGCTCGCCCGCTCAGCCCAGAAGGGGCCGCAAGCGTCACGTACACCTTGTGCTCGGTAGCACCTAGCGATTGCCAGTTCGGGTCATCCGCAGCAGGCTGGGTGGGGTTGCCCGCCCCCGGGATCACCCACCAGGTCCATGTCTCAGTGGCCGTGTCTATGTAGTTGGGCAGGCTCTGCGGCGTCGTGAAGTCGAACCGCAGCAAACCGTCGGCGCCCACGGCAGTCTGGGAGATGACGGGGGTGTCCTCAGGGATGAGCGAGCCAGTCACCTTGACCCAGTGCGCCGCGCTCGCCGCGATCGTCACCTCGACATGGAGCGGGCCATTGCGCACGTCGGACGCGGGCTCCCGCTTCGGCTGGGGTGTGGCGTACGTGGCGTCCTCATAGGGCCTCTTCGTGAGATGCTCCTGGAACACGGGGTAGACCGTCCACTCGGGGGTCTTGTCCCCGGGACCCTCCACGCCCACACCCTCGTCGTCTCCGTCGCCGGGAAGCACGGGCCAATGCATCTGGGTCTTGTCCAGGAACTGGACCTCAAGCAACGCCACACCCGAAGCAGGGAGGCGCGCCCCCACCGGGACATGCCACTTGGGGAGTTGGTCGCGATTGCCGAGTCCGTCCGCCCCCGTCTGCTTGGTCACGACCACGGCGTAGTACTGGTCCGCGCCGGGGAGGATGTCCCCCAGCACCACCGTCTCGATCTCGTACTCGTCCGTCTCGTGAGTTCCGGCCGCGCAGTCCGGGGCGTCGCCCGTCCACTCCCACAGCTTCTGGGCGCGCGGCCCGTAGATGAACACATGGCACTCGCCCACGGCGCTCGTGAGCTGGTAGCTCACCGTACCGCTGATCGTGTCGTTCACGTCATCGAGTTCGGGGTCGAAGTCCGTCACCGAGGCGACGGCCGGCTTCTTGTCGACGTCGTAGCAGTTGGGCGCCGTCAGGCAGTACTCATCGTGGTCATCGGGGCCGAACTGGTCCGCCCGTGTCTTGTGGCTTAGCTCAACCTCGTACGTGTAGAGGCCTCGGGGAGCCGGAGCCATGGCGCCGGACCCGTCCCACGTGAGTTCGCCCGGGCCCGGAGCGTCCTGGTACACCGTCACCTCATAGCTGCCCCCGGCAAGGCCCCGAATCGTGACATCAGCGTGGATATGCTCGTTCTGCCACCCCGCGTGTACGCCGAACTGCTGGTGCGTGGCATCCCATTTCAGGACAGGCGCGTCAGCGCCCGAGTTCGGGTCCGGGTCGTACCAGAAGACGAGCTTGTCCGCGTCCTCCGGGTCGGGCGTGGCAACCATGTTGAGGACGTTCGTTGACACGGGATCGGTGTAGTACTGCCTCGTCGCGTAGGGGAAGTACGTGGTCCGAGTGATCCACGCGCGAACCTCGACCGAGCCGTTCTTCTCCCAAGCCGTGGCCCACGTCGCGGAATAGACGGTCTCGTTGCTCTCCTGATCCCACCGTGGCGAGCCAACGTTGTTGACGATGCGCGTCGTCTCGGTCCACGCCCCGCCCGGGGGCCTCGTCTCGTAGTGGAGCAGGCTCCATGTGGTGGGCCACATCGAGGCGGGGCCACGCACCTCGACTCCCCAGGGATCGCTCACCGTGCCCGAGTCCGGCACAAGGGACAGGACTTGGTCCACGGCCGGCGCCTGACAGAGCATCGAGGCCGTGTCCTCCTGACCCGAGTACGTCGCCGTCACCGACACGCTGTAGGTTCCGGCCGAGAGGAATGTATGCGTGGTGGGGTTGTCGGCGTCCGGGTCGGTCTCATCGTCGAAGTCCCACTCATACGTCACCGAGAGACCGTCGAGGGGCTGGCCATCCCATGTGGCCCGGGCCTGGAACGTTGCCTCGACTCCCGCCGTCACGCTGGCGGGACTGCTGGCTGGCGATGCGATCGTCACGTCGAGCTGGGCCATGGCGGACCCGGCCAGGAGAAGCACCACGGCAGAGAGAGAGAGAGAGAGAGAGAGAGCAAACGCCCTTTGAACAATGAGTTCACCCCTTTGCACTGCGCACGCGCCGTAGGCGGCGCAGTGACCCAAGCCCAAACGCTCGTCCCGTAGTCATGTCCCACCACATTGCCATACTCCCGTGCCGAACCAGACACGCAGCCCTCAAGGATGGTCCAGGGCGATGGGCCGGCACCCCGCGCGCCACCTCGGGTCCATCTCCGATGTTAGGACGTTCGCCAGCGGGTTCGAGGTTCCCTTGTGTTTGGGAAGCGGCGTGCGGCGCACGGACGCCGGCCGGGCCTTCGAGTCGGCGCCGGGGTCCGCTCGGGTCGGGACGCCCCGACTACCCGAAGGGTTGGGTGGGCGGCGCAGGTCGGGGGGGGCGGCGCGTCTCGCGGCGCACGGACGCCGGCCGGACGGGCGACCTGCCGGTCGCGCCGTACGGGCCTCCCCAGGCGAGGGCGCCTATGGCTGTGACGCGTAGATCGCCTTCACGATCTCATGGGCCTGGGACCGGTACCATCCGTGCACTACGAGGATGTCGCCTCGTCGCACGGCCTCCGTCAGATCCTCGCGGACGGGCGTCGGGTCGCCATGGCCCACGTACACGAAGGAGAACGCTTTCGGGTAGATGCGGCGAACAGCGTCGGGCGTACCGAGTTGCCCGAGGTTCGCATAGTCCTGGTAGGGGGGCGTGCAGGCGAAGTAGGCCGCCGTCTCATGCTCGGGGATGAGCAGCACGTCGGGGTGCCTGCCGGCAAGCGCTCGGAACACCGAGGCCGGGATGGGGATGTTCGGGTCGCCGTTCGAGTCCACATAGAAGAGCGTGCAGCCCCACCGCTCTTTGGCGTAGGTGATCTTCGCGTCGAGATTGGCGACCGGGTCCGGCGGCTCGATCTGTCGCACGCCGTCCCCGTAAGCGGAGCGGACGGGGATCTGGGGTCGCACGCAGACGCCGGTCCGGAGCCCCGCGTCCCGGAAGACCGCGAAGTAGTCGTCGACGGCGGCCTCCATCTCCGGCGGGAGCGACCGCGGGTCACCGAGGTAGCTGATCGCGTGGGGGTGCTCCTGGCCCTCGATGTCCCAGGTGATCATGCCCTGGCAACCGAGGTCCTGAAGGATCTCGACGCTCTGCCGCGCCCAGCCGAGGAGGCGCTCGCGGAAGCCGGTGTAGCCGTTCTCGGGGTCGAGTGCGAACTCGCGATCCCCGAACCAGCCTCTCGGGTTCGCGGGCGCGCCGAGGTCGCTCGAACTCAGGAAGAGCGCGCCAATGGGGCGGCGGTCGGGCCAGTGGATGATGGAGGGGTGGGCCTCCGCGAACCGGCGGTCGATGTCGGCGGTGAGGGCCTGCGTGTCCGTTCCGGTCGGTGCGAAGCGGAGGCTGATCTCGTAGCGGTCGCTGAGTCCGGGGTGGATGGGCCGCGCGAGCCGGGGGTTGAGCATCTCGGCCATCCAGTCGCTGGAGGTGGCAACAACCATGGGCCGGGATTCGAGCGACTCCCTGCCCGCCCAGCCCACTTGGAGGGGGCGCGAGACATCCTCGTTGCATACGACGACAGCCGTGTTCGCGCACTTGGCCGCGACCGCCGTTGGGGCGTCGAGGTTGAAGCCGCGGTAGGGCATGTGGGGTTGCCATCCCTCGGGCGGCTGGGGGAAGCGCGTCTCCATGGGGCAGAGGACGATCTCCGCGACCGTGAGGGCTCCGCGGTTCTGGACCTCGATCGTGAGGCCCAGGCGGTCGGGCTCCCGCTGGTAGGTGCACCGGACCTCGCCCCACGCGTAAGCCAGGGTCAGCCGCCGCTCAGTGGGGTCAAAGGAGCGCCGCTCCTCAGACAGGTCGGCGATCAGAGAGCCGCCGGCCTGTGTCGCGAGGCGCACCTGCACGACGCGGAACGTGGGGTCCTCTGCGAACGACTCATCGCCATAGGCAAGCGTGCGGAGGCCGTTGTCGTCGAACGACACCTCGAGCCCGCCCTGCGCCGCGGCCCCCGCGCCGACGAAGAGCACAAGCGCGCAGACGCTCGTGAGCATCCATGTGGCGCGGTCGCGCATCGCGTGCCCTCCGTCCTCTCCGCCGCCGACTCTCGCGGCGCTGCTCGACTGTAGCGGGTTGCGCGCGGATGCGGCAAGCGGATATCGCGCGGCGCGTGGGTCGCCGCCGGGGGCAGGGATTGGGTTCGTTTCGTAGTCTGGGGGTGGCGCGGTAGCCTCGGCCCCGAGCAACGGCCCCCTCCCCGACCGCCTTCGACGAGGCTCAGGCCGGGCTCCCCGCAAGCAGGGAGGGTGAACACCGCAGGCGGGCGACCTGCCGGTCGCGCCCTACGGCGCCGGGGTCCGGGTGGGCGGCGCGTCTCGCGGCGCGCGGACGCCGGTCGGACCTTCGGGCCGTCACCGGGGTCTGCTCGGGTCGGGACGCTGACGCGGGCGACCTGCCGGTCGCGCCCTACGGGCATGCGGTCCGGGTGGGCGGCGCAGGGCCGGGTGGGCGGACGCCGGTCGAGCCTCCGAGCCGTCACCGGGGTCTGCTCGGGTCGGGAGGACCCGACTACGCGAGTGTTTGGGTGGGCGGCGCGTCTCGCGGCGCGCGGACGCCGGTCGAGCCTCCGAACCGTCACCGGGGTCTGCTCGGGTGGGGACGACCCGACTACCCGGAAGGGTTCGGTGCGGGTGGCGGCGGAGGTCCGGGTGGGCGGCGCGTCTCGCGGCGCAGCGACGCCGGTCGTGCCTTAGGGCCGTCACCGGGGTCTGCTCGGGTCGAGACGACCCGACTAGTGCGCCTCGCAGCGCACGG
>CAZCER010000147.1:0-9397 GCA_964497385.1 uncultured Armatimonadia bacterium
AGGTGGGGGTCGACATGCCCAGTCTCGACTGGGTGGCGACGGCGCACGGTACCGTGAGCGGGGAGGCGACGACGAAGCGGGTGGAGGAGGTTTTCGATCACTCGCCCATCAAGGGTAAGTCCGAGCCCTACGCCATCATCGATGCGGCGGTTGACTGGGTAGCGTACTGGCCGTACGACGCATCCGGGAACTACGATCCCGGAGCCGACCCCAACGGAGGGAGAATTCGGTTCGACGTGACGGCTGGCCCCCCGCCTTTGGAGGCCGACATCTGGTGCGTTATCTGCCGCAATAGCACGGACGACCCACTGCACGGCACGGGTGACTGCCTTCGGGGCGCGCAGTTGACGAGGGCTGTCTCTCGGTTGGTGGGAGTCGAGACTGGCGCCGCGAGCGTGGCGTACCCTCGTCGGCTCTGGGACGACAACTGGCTCGAGCCCCAGGCATGCTGGGCCGGGTGCGGCGGCAGGACCGTCGGTTTCAGGTCAGGGGTGACACTCAACTACTACGAGGGCTTCTTCGCCGCTGGTGGCCAGTACCATACGGTCTTTCCTCCACGGCTCGGGTATGAGTCGCTGGCCCAGCTCGTGACCTCATGCTCGACGTGCTACTCGTGCTACGATCCAGGCAACCCAGAGGGTGCATGGTACGACTCGCAGGATGGACACGTACTCAACGAGCCCAATCCATAGTGAGGATGGGGTGCCGAGAGGAGAAGACGAGAATGCCCCGGCACAGGCACGGCACGCACGCTCTGTGGTCGCCCACCGTTCTGGTGAGCGCGACGCTGGCTGCGGGACTGCTAGTCGGGTGCGGCCCTCGATCGGCGTCTCTGAACGAGGTGCGCCAGCGGGGCACTTCACCGCTAGGTCCAGGGGCCCTGGCTCCGGCGCACCAGGGCTCCCGTGAACCCGAGGGGGCATCCCATGCGTTCCGCTGGGGATCTCATGGCCCGACGACTCTGCCTCCGGCCCTGCCACAGGAGATCGTCGCGGCCCTCGAGGAGACGACCCAGCTATCGGGTCCTGGCGCTGATGTCCTGTTGGGGGATGCCGGCGAGCCCACGCCTCTCGAGCCCTCCAAGAGGGATGCCATCATCGAGGAGACGGAACGGACGCTCCGAGCCGTGCTCGGGCCTGACATCTCCCTCGCGCAAGCGCCGTTCGAGGCCTACGCGGCAAGCGTGCCTGGCGGCCATGGAGGTGGGCCGGACCGGGTTGTTCCGCTGCTGCGCACCGGCGCGCTCGCCAGGGTCACGGGAGACGACGGGGAGCTGCGCGAACTCGCGGTGCGCGTGACGCGTACCTCCCTCCATGTGGGGCTCGTGGCGACGGGCCCCGGCGTAGAGGCGCTGCCCAGCGGAGCGGACATTGCCCAGGCGCTCGTTGCGTGGCAACCCGGTCTGGAAGGCATCGGCGCGGTCGAGGAGAGCAACGTGGCGGGTGGAACGCTCTGGTCGCTCCGAGACCACCCCGGCCCCGGGTTCGCGCTCGATCGCCTCGCCAGGTACGCTTGCCCGAGGGCGGTCAGCGCCTGGTCCGACGGGACGTGGTGCTGGGTTACGGTCGGGCTGATCTGCCCTGCGGACGGCGAGATCGCGGTACCGTTGGAAGTACCCGACCTCCTAACGGAACCCGATCATCCGAACGCCCGTGCGGCGCTGCTGCAGCGGAGCACTCCGAGGCCGCTGACGCCGGCGGAGTGGACCTCTACCGCGACGACTGCGGCCTCCTACACTCGGTGCGCCGAGGTGGTGACGGAGTGCCCCGAGGGGCCAACAACGGCCCTGGCCGGAGACGGTGGCACGCTGGCCCCGGGCCCGGTACCCCACGCGCTGGCCGACCGGATCGCGCTGGGGTCGCTGAGCGCATGCATGCAAGCGGACACCGGGACCGAGGACGGCGAGACCGCTGGCTACATCGAGGCGGCCTCGGTGGGGACCGGCTTCCGCTGTGGCCGGGGCGCGCTGTGCGAATGGGCGCTGGCCGACGGGCGCCTCGTCGTAACGGTTGCCTCCCCGCAGGAAGCACTCACCATACCACGCTCATCGCCATACATCGGCGACGAGGGCCAGGTGCGGGAGATGCTGGCCGAGGAGTTGCCTGCGCTCATGGGCGAAGGAGGACGGCGCCTATGCGCTATCCCAGCCGAGGTCAGCGAAGCCGACGAAGGCGGCTGGTACCGAGTGACCTTCCCGCCGGGCAACGAAGTTGGTGTCGGCGAACGCGTCCGAGTGGGAGACACGCCCTGGGGGAACTGCCGCATCTGGACGAAGTCCGGCGTACTGCGCCTCGTGTTCGACCTGGACGACGCCGAGTAACGCGACGCCGCGCGCGGAGGCACTCCGTGAGGGGCCGGCAATGTCGGATCGGGGGCATGAGCCATGTACGTGGTCGGTGGATGGCGCGGTAAGGGATGGGCGATCGTTGCGGCCGTGGCGGCCGGGCTCGTATGCGCGCTCTCGGGCTGCGCCCGGCCTTGGTCAGCGACGCAAGCGGACGCCGGCGCCGCCTACAAGCAGGGACGGCGCCCCTCCGCACAAGCTGAGCCAGCGGACACTCAGTGGACGTGGAACACCGACTCCACTCCGGCCTCCCGGGAGCCGGTTGTCTTGCCCATTGACGCCGCCGACTGGCAGAGCGGCCCCTCGGACCTCGTTCGAATGGCCGCCCTGCTTCGGGCCCGCGTCGCGGAGGCCGCCGAGGGGGCGGCCATCGACGAGGCGAGTAGCACGGAGTGCGCCGCCGTCGTTGCCGGCGTGCTCGTCCCGGGGCTTCTGCCACCTGACGCGAGTTGGGAAGGCGCGCGACTGCGCGAGGCGTCGAGTGACGGTGTCCCGGCCATTCCGGTCGCGTGGACTCCGGTGGCGGGGACTCTGGAGTCCGGGACACGGGTGGTTCGATGCGAGGGCGAACTCGTCCGGACGGCGACCGCCATCGGCCTCGCGAGGCGACTGACGGCCGAAGGCGCATTGGAGGACCTGGATGCGATGCTCCCCCAGGCGCTACTGGCCGAGCGCGCGTGGGAGGGCAAGGAACTGGGCCCCGGCAGCCGGCGGGAGCTGGCGGGCGGATGGGTCTGGACGAACGACATGGACACCGAAGGCGCCCAGGTCGTTCGGATCGCACCTCCCTCGATGCATGTCACAAGCTGGTGCGACGGGAAGACGTGTCTGCTTGTGGCGTCCGGCGTCACCGCCCCCGTGTCGTTCACCTCATCGGTGGTTGGGCGCCCGGACTTCCTCAGCGACCCTACCCATCCCGCGAACCTGGGCAACGAGTTCGCCATCGGAGAGGGGCCGGCCGTCACACTCGCGGCACCTGAGGACCCCCAAGCAACCGCACGTGCGCTCCCTGCCTCGATCCGCGAACGCTTGTCGGGCCTCCCTGAGGGCATGCAAGCGTCTCCGCAGGAGCCTGGCGCGTGGAGCGAGGCCTCGCTGCGGCCTGTCCCCCCTCAAGTGGCCGAGCGGCTGGGCCTCCCGGCCGCGCTCGAGTGCCCGACCATGACGCTCGGGAACGGCGGACGCGTGTCGGCGGGTCTGCTGGATCTTGCGGCAGACCAAGGGTGGCACCCCGCGCTCGCCGGGCCGGTGGAGTGGACGCTGGGCGAGGGCTTCGTGAGCGTGACCGCTTTCTCGGCGCACGCGATAGCCGAGGAGGAGCGATCCCCGGGTGTCGGACGTGGGACGAACTGGCGCGCCATCGCCTCGCAGAGGCTTCCGCTCGTGCTGGGAGAGACGGGTCGAAGGCTTGCTTCCGTACCGTGCGCTCTCGAGGAGCGCGAGGGAGGCGCCGCAGCCGTCCTCACCCCCAACCCCGACACGGAGGTCGGCCTCATCGAGCGTGTGCGTGTGGGCGACACGCCGTGGGGCCGGTGCCGGATCTACGTGGATCCTGAGGTGCTGCATGTGGTGTTCGACCTGGTCGACGCGGAGTAGCGAAGAGCGCCGGGAGGCTCGGGGCGGGTGACGGCGAAGGCATAGGTAGCTTGGGACTGGCGAGGTGAGGCGCCATGCGTGGTACTGTCTTCGTGGCGTGCGCGCTTTCCGTGCTCCTGTGGTCGGGCGTCGCGGTGGCGGGTGAGGGTGGGTCCGAGCAGTGGAGACGCGGGGCGTGCGACGTCTACCCGATTCCCGACTTGCTGGCCGAGGGGCGCATCCTCGTGCTGCGCAGTGCCGGGCGCTACCGAGGCTACCCGCCTCCGCATGAGCGCCCCGACGCGCGCTGGAACCTTGAGATGGTCAGCCTGGAGACAGGCGGCGAACTCTGGCGGCAGTACGTCAGGGGCCGACCCTACGAGGTCCGGTTCGCCGACGAGAGCCTCTACATCCTGACGCCCTGCGCCCTGACCGCTCTGTCCGTCACGGACGGCAAGGCCATCTGGAGCGAGCCGATCGCGGGCACGGTGAACCCCTGGCTGGCCGGGACCGTGGTCGGCGACACGGGCGGCCACCCGGGCCAGGAGCCGAACGAACGACCGCGGACGGCTATGCACGCCCACGGTGAGAAGATCGTGGTCTGGGTGGACGATGCGCTCTGGTGCGTGGATCGGCGGACGGGACACCCCGTATGGAACGCGCCCGTCGGCGTCGAGGGATGCGGACAGATGGCCGTCTCCGATGGCGTCGCGTACGTCGCCCCGCTGTTCGAGTCCGACGACGGGCCGGGCGCCGTGGCGGTCGATCTCGCGAACGGGCGCGTTCTATGGCGATCCCATCTCCCTGCCGGCGAGTACGCCTTTCACCTGTCAGGGGACGCTCTGTACGCGACAGGCGAGGAGCGCCATGTCGAGACGCGCTATGAGGAGCGCGTGGTGGGGATTCGGATCGGCGGATCGGGCCTGAACGTGCAAGGCGGCAGCGCCAGCATCCGGAGCGAGGAGATCGAGATCCCCGTCCGCAGTGAGGACATGCGGTGGGACCCCGTCGTGCGGATCGAGGGCTCGAACCTGCGGGTGAGCCCCGTGTCCGGGCCGGGGCGTGTGATGGTGCTCGGCGGCGGAACAACGGTGCGCGGGGGGACCGCGACGGTCTCCGCCGACCTGCCTGGGCGGACGATCGGCAGCCAGGACCTGTCGTGGGGCGGACAGATCCACATCACCGGTGGCAACCTTGCGGTGGAGACGGAGACGGTCACCGTTCCGGTGCGGAGCGTGCGGCGCGTGCCTGTCGTCCACCGCGTGTCGCTCCAAAGCGGTCGCTCGGAGTGGTGCTCCGAGACCGCGGGCGCCGGAGGCGGAGAGCGCTTGGTCGAAGCGGGCGGCCAGGTCGTCTTGGTCGGACCGTCGGCCGCGCAGCCGCTCGACTCGGCCACAGGGGAGCCCGGAGCGCCGCTGAGGGGCTGGGCTGGCCAGGTGGTCTGCCGGGATGGCGAGCGCGTCTATGCGGGCGGGTCGGGCAAGCTGAAGGCGTACGATCTGCTGAACCTGTCGCCCGTTTGGTCCATCCAGGTCGCTGGCGACGGGCCCACCGACCTGGTGGTGGTGGGCGACACGCTGGTCGCGCAGGCGTCCGGCTGGATTGGCGCGTACGACGCCGGGACCGGAGGCGCGCTTTGGGAGAGAAGCGACCCCGGCGGTCTGTGGGAGCGAGCCGGAACGGCGCTTGTCGGGCTGGCGGGCGAGACGGTCGTGGCGGTGGACGCCCGCACGGGGCAGGAGCTGACCCGAGTTCAGGCGGAGCCGTTCTCGGAGGGCTGGCTGCAAGTCCTCGCGCGGAGCGCCGTAACGCAGGATCGGCGGACAGGTTGGTTGTGGGCGGAAGAGCGGCGCGACCCCGGCGCCGCGCGGTAGCTGAGGTGGGAGGGCGGCGTCGCGGCGAGGGGCGTCGCGCGTTGCCTCATGGGCGAGAGCGCGCAGGGAGCGTAATCTTAGAGGGACGGTTTGGCACTTCCCCCCCGGACCCTTCGGGCGCGCGACCGGGCGGGCCCCTGTTGGCCCGGCCGCGGCTTCCGAACGGCAAGGCCATTCGAGAGAAGTGACGACGATCGCATAAGGGGCTTCGTTTACATGGGACGCAAGGGCTTTACGTTGATCGAGCTACTCGTCGTGATCGCGATCATCGCGATCCTTGCAGCCATCCTCTTTCCCGTTTTCGCGAAGGCGCGCGAGAAGGCGCGCCAGACCAGTTGCCTCTCGAACCAGCGTCAGATCGCCACCGCCGTCACGATGTACGCCCAGGACTATGACGAGACCTACCCCATGAACATCTACCTCGCGGGGACCACGGTGTGGTCGTTCTACGACGTGCTCGAGCCGTACATGAAGAACCAGCAGATCCTCGTCTGCCCCTCGGAGCAGAAGCGGATCGGCATGGGTGAGCTGCAGGCGATCATCCCGGTTCCGATGGGCGGCAACCTGGAGTGGGTTGGCTACAACGGGAACTACGCCGTCTTCGAGGACGGCCCCAACAACGCGCTTACCGGCGCGAACCACGGGACGATCAGCCTGGCGGAGATCCCGAAGCCGTCGGAGACTTTCGTCATGGGTGACGGCGAGATCGAACTCTCCCCGAACACGTTCAACTCCCCCGTGCTGGGCGCCCACAACGAAGGCTTCAACGCGTCGTTCTGCGACGGACACGCGAAGTTCACGAAGTGCCAGAAGCAGACCACGACGTACGTCGACCTCGGCAACAACACCAAGAACATCGAGACCATCAGCCAGGGCCCGTACACGGGCCGCTACCAGCTTTGGGGCGTCGTGAAGGAAGACGGCAGCGTCGGGGCTCTTCGGTAGACGAGCCGGCGCGACAACCCGACAGTGGTGGAAGACAACCCCGCCTTGAGCCCTCGGGCCCGCTCAGGGCGGGGTTTGCGGTGTACGGGGGAGGGGGGGAACTCACAGTCGACATGTGAGAGTGAGCCGGAAGTCGACCAGATCCATCAGACCGCGCTCCCTCGCGACGCACCAACCACACAAGGCCGGCGGGACGCTCTCCCCGCGTCGTGGGGCAGCGCGACGCGGGGAGCGATACTTCCGGCCGGGGCCGAGGGCTCGGCTACTCGCCGGCTTCCTCGAGGATCGGCACGAGGACGATGTTGCGGAACTCCTTCGCCGAGCCCTCGGACTGGAGGCAGATCTTGCCGGGCCACTCGGCGCAGTCGGTCGCGGTGTTCTGGAGCAGGTTGTTCACGAGGATCTCCAGGTTCCCGCCGTCGAGTGTGATCTCGTAGTCGTTCCACTCCCCGAGGGGGCGCTCGTTCGAGTCATGGAGCTTCACCGTGCGGCGGCCGTCGGTGCGGGCCGGGTCGACGGTCATGGGGAACTCGTCGATGTTCCAGATGTCCCCCATGTTGTCGGTCAGGCCCTGAGACTCGATCGAACGCGGCCACACCTTGTCGGGCGCCTGGACGCGCACCAGCACGCCGCTGTTGCCGGCCTCCACGTGCTTGAGCTGGAGGTGAAGCGTGTAGCTCAGGAAGTCCTCGGTGGTGCGGATGTAGCCCGCCGGCTGGCCCGAGTCGTGGATGACCCCGTCCCAGACCTGGAAGGTGTCCGCGCAGTCGACGGTCGAGGGGTTCCAGCCCTCGAGCGTCTCTCCGTCGAAGAGGAGCCGGGCGTCGCCGTAGTTCGCGCTGAGCGTCTTGAGTCGGATGTCCTTGAACTCGACGACCATGGGGTCGCCGGCGTGGAGCTGCAGGCCGATGAGGCCCTCGCGGGCGGAGCCGTTGCGGTCGGCGGGGTCGTTCGGGTCGGTGACGCGGTCGCGGTCGATCACGGCCATGACGGGGTAGCCGTTGATGTAGTGGCGAAGGTAGTTGCCCTGGGCGATGATCGTGTACTCGTTCCACTCCTGGCGAACGAAGTACTCGGCGGCCTTCAGGGCCTCGACGTCCGAGACATGGCTCGTGACGGTGACCTCGCCGGTCTCGCTGATGACCGACTGCTCGCCCACGTAGACCAGGCGGCCGCGGCCGGCCTCATGGTAGAGGTACCCGACCCAGCCGGGCTCATCGCGGATCTCGGCCTGGTAGCCTGTCATGCGCCACTGATCGAACTCCTTCGAGCGGTACTGGATGCCGGAGTTCCCGTTCTCGATGCGGAAACGGAGCTTCAGGACGAAGTCCCCCGGCGCGCCGCCGCGCCACACGATGAAGCTGTTGCCGTTGGCGGGGTTCTCGGCGGTCGTCTCGCCGTGGATCGCCCCGTCCCGAACGGACCAGAGTCGCGGATCGCCGTCCCAACCATCGAGGGTCCGGCCGTCGAAGAGGGAGACAAAGCCGTCGTCGGCCTGAGTTGCGTCGACCTGGGCCCGAGCCGACAGGCAGAAGAGGAGTGGAAGGAAGGCGGTGATGGCCAGAACGGAACGCACGGCGCTCACTCCCTGAGGTCAGTCTGTACACCCGCCCCGGTCAAGCCGGGGACCTACCCCAGTGTAGGCGGCTCTTGGGCGGGGCGCAACGCTGGCGGCGTTCCGGGGCCGACTGCAGGAATCCACCGCCTCGCGGCGCATGGGTAGGCGTGAAGGCGTCGAGACGCACGCTAACCCAGTCGGTGCTGTATGCACAAGCCCTCGGCTTCGCGATCACGATCGCTCTGGTCTGGATCGACGAGATCGCCGATCTTCCGCATCTCCTGCTCGGCGCTCCGGCGACGCCGGCGAACTGGCGCGAGAGCCTGTCGGAGACGCTGCTCATCGGCGGCCTGGGTGTCGCTTGCACCCTTGCTCTGGCCGGTCGCCTCCGGAGGCTGCGGGTCCTCGAGGGCATCGTCCCTATGTGCTTCTGCTGCCACAAGGTGCGCGACGAGGCCGGGCAGTGGGCGCCGGTTGAGAAGTACATCGCCGAGCGCTCCGCCGCGAGCGTGTCGCACGGGCTGTGTCCTGAGTGCCTCAGGCGGGAGTACCCCGACTTCGCGGACGAGGTCGAGCAGGCGCTTGGCGCGGGGAAGCGGTAGGGTCGCCCTACCGAGCGGGAACGAGAAGCACCTCGGCGACCTGCACATTGCGTGGCGCGTCGGGGTGTGAGGGGTCGAACGCCGCGGTGATCCGCACCTCAACCGTTCGGGCCGCAACCGCGGACGGAAGGGGCGCGCGGAGCGCCTCGTCCGCCATGGGGCCCTCGAACACGACCTCGCCATCTACCAGGATCGCGACGGCCTTCGGTCCGTACCGGGGGCGCGGGAGCACGACGACCTCTCGGATCGGCTGGATCTCGGACGGCGCCATGCGAAGCGACTGCGGGCGGTCCGCGGTCGGGCCGTCGCCAGGGCGGGAGTCGCCGTCGCCCGAGACCCAGAAGGTGGCCGGGTCGCCGTCCACGGCGAGCGAGGCCGGGTGGCGGGGCGAGGCGGAACTGGCCTCAATCGCCGCAATGGGTATGCCCCGAAGCGCCGTCGCGCCGCCGGCCGGTGTTGGGCGGCGGATGACGTGCTTGCCCGTGCGCGGCGCCGTGAA
>CAZCER010000148.1:0-9367 GCA_964497385.1 uncultured Armatimonadia bacterium
AAGACCATCGGCTTCACCTCAAGGTAGCCGGGCAGCGCGATCTGGGCGGGACCGTCCGCCGAGGTGATCGTGTCGCCCACGCGTAGGTCGCGGATGTCCTTCACGCCGGCGAAGACGTAGCCGACCTCGCCCGGGCCGAGCTGCTTCACCGGCGTCATCGCGGGCGCGAAGGCCCCGACCTGCTCGACCTCATGCACCCGTCCGGTCTGCATCATCAGGACGCGGTCGCCCGGTCGAAGGACGCCGTCCACCACCCGGATGAAGCCGACCACGCCGCGGTGCTGGTCGAACTTCGAGTCGAAGATCAGGCAACGGAGGGGCCCGTCGGGCTCGCCCTTCGGCGCCGGCCCTCGACTGATGATGGCCTCGAGAACCGCCTCCGCGCCTTCGCCCGTCTTCGCGCTCGTAAGAATGGCGTCGTCCGGGTCGAGGCCCAGCTCCTCGTAAAGCTCTTGTCGCACGACGTCCGGGCGGGCGCTCGGAAGGTCGATCTTGTTGATGACGGGGATGATCGTGAGGTCGTGGTCGAGGGCGAGGAGGAAGTTCGCGAGGGTCTGCGCCTCCACGCCCTGGGCCGCGTCCACGACGAGAAGGGCCGTCTCGCACGCCGTCAGGGCGCGACTCACCTCATAGTGGAAGTCCACGTGGCCGGGGGTGTCGATCAAGTTCAGAAGGTGCTTGCGACCGTCCTTGGCGGTGTAGTCGATGCGGACGGCGCTCGCCTTGATGGTGATGCCCCGCTCGCGTTCAAGTTCCATGTCATCCAGGAACTGGTCCCGCATCTGGCGGTCGGAGATCGCCCCGGTGATCTCGAGCAAGCGGTCGGCGAGGGTCGACTTGCCGTGGTCGATGTGCGCCACGATGCAGAAGTTCCGGATGCTCTCGATCGTGTGGCTCAAAGGCGGCGTCTCCTGTGCGCCCGGCGACCGCGGTCCGGAGGTCGCGCGCCGCGCCGGCGAAGCGTTGGCGGGAGGCGAGGAACCGAGGTATCATGCGGGCACAGTATTGTACACACTCACCGAAGCCCGCAAAAGGGGGAACCAAATCGTGTGCAGGACCATGTTCGTAGGCGCTCCGGCGGCCGTGCTTGCCGCGGTCCTTGGAGTGCATGTCGCGGGGATCACGCCATCGGAGGCCGGCATGCAGGCGCAAGCGACCGTCCAGCCGTACGGCAGGGTGCTCAACGTGGCCCATCGTGGGAGTTCGTTCACCGCGCCCGAGAACACGCTGGTCGCATACCGCCTGGCGTCCGAGGAGGGCGCCGACCTCGCGGAGTGCGACGTCTACGTCTCGGCGGACGGCGAGGTCTTCCTGATGCACGACGGCTCCGTGGACCGCACCACGGACGGAACGGGCCCTTGCACCGAACTGACCATGGAGCGGCTCCACGCCCTGGACGCGGGCTCCTGGAAGGATCCGAAGTACGCGGGCGAACCCGTCCCGACCCTTCGCGAACTGCTCCGTCAGCACGCCGACGATCCGATGCAGATCGTGGTCGAGATCAAACAGGCGGGCATCGCCGACCAGGTCGTGGAGGTCATCCGCGAGGAGAACGCCCTCGAGCGCTGCGTGATCATCGCCTTCGACCGCCAGAACTGCAACCGCGTTGCCGAGGTCGAACCTTCGCTCCCGTGCCTCTGGCTCACGAGCAAGCTGCCGTCGGAGCCGGCCGAGTGGCGGGCCGTGGTGAACCAGGCCGTTGTCGACGGCTTGGACGGGCTGAACATCAACGCCGGAGCGCTGACCCCGGAGTTCATCCGCTACGCCCACGCGCGCGGCCTCGCGCTCTGGACCTGGACCGTGGATGACCCCGCGCAGTGGGAGACCCTGTCTCAGGCCGGCGTGGACGCGATCACCACGAACAAGCCGGGAGAGCTGCGGGCTTGGCTGGGCCGGTAGCGCCGCCAACGTTTCCGTGACTCGGAGGGGCGGACCCGCAGGGGCCCGCCCCTCTTCCTTTCCCGCTCCGCGACCCGCCCCGCGTCGGGTGCGCGCGTCGCCTCCCCTCTCCGTTTCGCACGCTTCGGCGCCTTGACGGGCAGGTTTCTATACAGTATATTCATGAATAGAGATCAGGAATGTACTGTTTGAGCCGCCCGCCCGGCGCCTGGTCTCCCGGATGTGGGGTTCGCGATGTCCGAGTCGCTTCGAGACGGCCTGCCCTTGAGACGAGCGACGAGACTGGGCGAGCAAGTCGCCGACCTTCTCATCGCGAGCATCGCCTCCGGCGAACTGGCTCCGGGCGACCGGCTTCCACCCGAGCACAAGCTGGCGGAGATGCTCGGGGTGTCCATCCCGATCGTTCGGCAGGCCGCCAAGGCCTTGGTGCGCCGAAACCTCATCACTCGCCGTCAGGGTCAGGGCACCTTCGTTCGGCCCGACGCGCTCGACTGGCTCGCGGGGACCCCGCGCACCCAGGGGACGCTGGGGCTGGTCGTTCGGTGGACGCACGGGGACGACTACTTCGGCCCGGTCATCCGCCACATCGGTCAGTCCGCCCGCGAGGGTTCCTGGGGGCTCCAGCTCTTTCACCTCGACGACCAGCCGCTCGGGGCCGTGGTCGCGGAGGTCCTCGCCGCCGATGTGGACGGCCTCGTCTGGCTCGAGGGACACCCGACCGATCCCGCTTTCGAGGAACTCGCTGTCGCCAAACCCATCGTCATCTACAACCGCCCAACGGCTTCCGGCGCCGCCATGTCGGTGCGCGTCGATGAGGAGGCCGGCACCGAACTGGCGATCCGGCACCTGCTCGAGGCGGGGCGGCGGCGCATCCTCCTTGTGTCCGTTCCTCAGGGTCAGAGCCCCGGCGTCGAGCGCGTGGCCGCCGCGCGCCGGGTGATCGAGCGGGAAGGCTCGGGGGCTTCGCTCACGGTCATGAACGTGGCGTCGTGGGTGCCTGTCGCCGAGGACGCGGACCGGCTCCTGGGGATCCTCGCGCGCCATGACGCGATCTTCTTCCTTGCCGGCTCCCTCCTGCTGCGCTTCGCGGATCTCGCGGTGCGCGCGGGCCTTCGCGTTCCGGACGACCTGGCGATGGCGGTCTTCGACGACTTCGCCAACCTGACGTCCTGGGATCCCCCCGTAACGGCCGTGCGGCAGCCGCTCGGAGACATGAGCCGGGCGGCGATCCAGATGCTGAGCGACGCCGCGCACGGGCTCTCGGTGCGCCAGCGGGAGCGCGTCTTCACCCCCGAACTCATCGTGAGAGAGTCAACGACATGCAGGGCCGAGGCGGCGAGCGCCCCTAGGAGCGGCGCCGCGTTCGAGTAAGCAGGGAAGGGAGGTGGCAACGATGGGAGTCGGGGTCAAGCGTGTTTTGTTGACGGCGGTGTGCGCCCTCGCCGTCGCCCTGTTCGCGGGCGGATGCAAGAAGGGCGAGGGCTCGGGTCCGGTGACGGCTGAGGAGGAGGCGCAGTTGAAGGCTTCCAGACAGGAGATGCCGGCCGAGGCCAAAGCGGCCATGCAAGGCGCGATGAAGAGCGCGGGAGAGACTAAGAGGTAGGCCGCGGTCACAAGAGAGGTCCTGGAGAGGAGACGTGTGCACATGCGATGCCGATCGACTGGGTTCACACTGATCGAACTACTCGTAGTCATCGCCATCATCGCGATACTCGCGGCCATTCTGTTCCCGGTGTTCGCGAAGGCGCGCGAGAAGGCCCGTCAGACGAGTTGCCTCAGCAACATCCGCCAGCTAGGTACGGCGGCGCAGATGTACGCCGAGGACTACGACGAGATGTACCAGTTCGGGTGCCCCGACGGCTGGTGGTGGGACACCTGGATCATGACTGGGGTGCCCTACGTGAAGAATCTTCAGATCTACCGCTGCCCGTCGGACCCGGCAGGCCCCGCGTACTGGGACTGGGCGGGCCCTCGGGTGTCCTACGCCACGAACGGCTGGATGGAGTGGCGCAGCAGCGGAAACGCCTGGGGCGTCTGGGGCGTCAGCGGGATGTGCCAGCCCTCGTGGATCAACCCGTGCGTGACGCCGATGGCGGCCGTGAACTCACCCGCGGAGACCGTCGCGCTGAGCGAGAAGCACGTTCCCGAGAACTGCGCGTATTACGGCCCCTACTGCACCTTCACCGGGGTTGACTGGGGCGGCGCCCAGGGCTGGGGCTACGGCCTGATTCCGAACGGCACGTGGTCGCCGACGAACGACTGGCCGTACGGCCCCGACGGAGCGGTCACCGCCAACCACAACGACCAAGCGAACTTCGGCTTCGCCGACGGCCACGCCAAATGCCTCAAACCCCACGTCACGAACCCGGATCCGAGCTTGCATCCGGAGAAGAACATGTGGGACGCCTACCGGTAGGCGGCGAGAGGAGCGCTCCGACAGGATCCGCCCGGGCCTCGAGGCGCACGCTGTGCGCGGATGGGATGCCAGCCGGGCCTGAACGCAGAGCGGACAGAACCCAAGCGAACTGCAGCGGGCCGCGCGGCGAACGCGGCCCGCTTCGCGTTTCCGGACGCATCGGGACCGGCGGCATCCCGGTCGGCCTATACGACCGGGCCGGAGGCGGCCCCTCCCCAAGGTGAGAGTGTGTCACGAAGGGCGGCATTCCTGCGCGCGCCCAACCAGCGTCCGGACGATCCGGCACGCCTCGGCGACGCGGTCCGCCATCCGCCCCGTGAGCCCGCAGGTGTCGCGGAAGATCAATTCGACGAAGCGGTCGGCCGCGATCTCAAGCGTCTCGCGGATGTGCGCCTCGAAGTCCGCGGGATCGAACCGCGCCCCGCAGAGCTTCATGGGGTGAGGCTTCCGGGAGAGCACGACGCTTCGCCCGACCGAGTCGGCGATGGAGCGCTGATCGCACCAGGGGGAGACCGTGACCTTGCGGATGTTCCCGTACTCGGCGAGCGTCGGCCAGACCTCATGCACCGGCTCACAGCATCCGTAGTAGACGAGCCCCATGCGATCCGCGATCCGCCGCTGGTAGGGCGCGATGAATCCCGCGAACATCCCGGGAGAGATCCCGACGGCCTCCTGCGCCTCGATCCACGCCCAGCAGTCTCGCGCGAGCACCGGCTCCCCATCCGCGAGCGCGCGGGCGGGGAGGTCGTCGGTGTACCCGCAGGCGCCCGAGCCCACGTCCATCTCGTGGTTGTTCAGGCTGATGAGTCGCTCCTCCTCCAGCCAGTCGATCTGGCGCCCGGCGTCGGAGGCGACGAACTCGAAGAAGGCGTGCACGTGCTCCGGCTGGTCGAGCATCGCCATGTAGAGGCGGTCCATGCCGATGAGATGCACCGCCTTCTGCGCGAGGCTCGTCCCCGCGAACGTCACATCGTGCCCGACGACCTCCACCGGGAGGATGTCCCCGAACGCACTTTCGGCCACCTCGCGCCGGCGCTCGGTCTCCTCGCGGTCAACGGTGAACTCGGTCGGGCGTAGCTTCTCGAGGCCGTTCTCGAGGTCTGCGAGAGGGGTGTTCGTGTGGTAGCCGAGTTCCCGCCCGCGGGCGTCCGCGGCGCGCGTGATCTCGAGTTCCGGGCAGATGGACGTCCGGTGGATGACCCAGTGCACCTCACAGCGGGGCGGGAAGACCCGGTCATCGTCGATCAGGCGGTGGTTCGTGAGCGCCCGGAGCATCCCCCACTCGAGATGGCGCTCGTAGCCGCCCTCGCACTGAGGCGGAGGCGTGAGGTCGTGGAAGAACGACCCGTTGTCCTCGATCTGAAACGGGACAGTGCGCTCCTCGAGGCGGTTCGTGCGCCGCCAGATCTCCCGGCGAGCGCCCATCTCCTCGCTCGTGACCATCGAGGCGTACGCGCCGGCGACCTCGCGCAGGCGCGCTCTGTCCCTGGCTGTTCTCATGGCTTCCTCCGCGTCTCGCTCGGCGTTGGCCCGGAGCGTTCGCGCCAGGGACGTTCGCGCCCTTCCGCCGTGCAGGCGCCCGGCGGCGTCTGCGCGAACCCTGGCGGAGGTGAGGACTGTCCGTCCTATGTGAGGAGGCGTGTCATGGAACCCACGATCACCGAAAGACCGGCGGTTGCGCTTCTGGGGGTGCAGGTTCGCATCAACCCGATGCAGGCGGACTACACGGACATCTGGCGGAACCAATACGAGCCCAGGCATGGCGAGATCGCGTCCTTCGCGACGGACGAGGCGTGCTTGGGCGTCTACTTCGACTGCGGCGAAGCGGAGATGTCGGACTTCGTGGCCGGGAGGCCTGTCGCGCCGGGCACGACCCCGCCAGAGGGCCTCGTGGTCCGGGAGATGCCGGGCGGGTCCGAGGCCGTCTTCGAGTGCACGATGACGACGATCGGCCCGACCTGGGGACGGATCTTCGGCGAGTGGCTGCCCACCTCGGGCTACGCCCATGACGAAGCGCGGCCCTGCTACGAGCGATTCGCCCCCGGCTGTCACGAGGGCGCGGTTCCGGTGACGATCCATGTGCCGGTGAGGAAGGCGTAGGCGTACGATCGCGAGGGGTGACGGAGGGGCCGCCGCCTCGCCGTTTGAGCCCAAGCTGGCGCGGAGCGCGAAGGGATGGTGCGGAGTGTCTCGGCGAAGAGCGGTGGGCATGGCGTGCCTGGTGATGGTTGCGCTGATGCGATGCGGGAGCGCTCGCGGTCAGGTCCCTCCTCCATCTGAGGCCCCTGCCGGTTCGGCAAGCGCGCCGGCGTCGGCTGCCTACCGCGTCGAGGTGACGCCGCTGCCTTCCACCCAGCCAGACCCCATGTTCTGGTACGGGCGCACATCCGACGATGGGCAGCACGTGGCCTCGGTCCGGCGCCTCGATGACGGCGGGAAGATGGTCGTGACAGACGGAACGGACGGCCCGCGCTTCGACGAGTGCACCGAGCCCCGCTTCCGACCGGGCGCCTCCGCCCCGACCTACCTCGGTCGACAGGGCGGTCGCTGGGCGCTCGTCGTGGACGGCCAGGAGCGGCCGGACGCCCTCCCGGCAGGCGCGCAGCCGGATGAGCCGTACTGGGTCTCGGACCGGACGGGCGCCCGCCTGGCGATCCACGTCATCGTGGCGGGGAAGCATCACATCCTGGTCGCCGGCGAACTCGGGCCGGCCTACGACGACATCGAGACGCTCCTCGTGGCCCCGGGCGCGTTCCGCGCCGGGTCACCCGACTCACCCTTCGCCGGGATCGCCTACGTCGCACGGAGGGGCGCTTCCGCCATGGCGGTGATAGACGGACAGGAGGGTGAGGAGTTCGCCGAGGTCTCGATGGGGTGCGGGGCGATGCCGGAGTTCGCCGCGTTGAGCTGGATGGGTGGGCCCGGTGAGAACCCGGTCGAGCCTCTCGATCCGCTGCCCGGCCCTCGCGGAGGCGAGGTCATCCTGGGCGGGGAGGAGCGTAAGGATCTCGTTGGGGCCCTGTTCGCCGTCAACCCGGCCACCGGCCGGGCCGCGTGGGTAGACGAGAGCCGAGACGACCGCCTTGTCATCCATCAGGATGGGGTCCCGGACACCACGGTCGCGGGCGGCTTCATGGCGCTCCTCGACCCGCCCCGCTTCAGCCCTGACGGCCAGCGTCTCTGGTGCGTCGGCTACGACGGACACGACGTGAGGCTCATCGTGGACGGAGCCGCTGGTCCGGCCTACCGCGTCATACGGGACGTCACGTTCAGCCCGGACGGTGCGCACGTCGCCTACGTCGCGCAGACGCGCGTGCCCGCCGAGTACGAGCCGTTGGAGCGAGGCGGACCGGTCGGGGCGCTGCGTCCGCCTCGCCGGGCAGGAGCCGCCGAGCCGGGGCTCTCCCCGCTCGGCCCCCCGGGGGAGGGCCTCGCCGAGGATGACCTCGCTCTCACCGTCGCCGTCGTTGACGGCGTCGCAGGGCCTCCCTTCCAGACGATCTCGCACCTCGGGTTTGGCGAGAGCGACGAGAGCATCCTGTACGCCGGCGTCTGCTCCGGGAAGCTCTTCCTCGCGCTACGGAATGGGACGTACGTGCCGATCGGCGCCGACTCGGTGATGGCGGTAAGCCCGGACCGGACAAGGGCGGTCTACCGACGGCAACAGGCGGGGCGCGACGAGGGGTGGTTCGAGGCGATCGTGGATCGGGACCGGATCGGCGCCTTCAGGCAGCCGGAGGGGATGCAGGGCCTCGGCGAGCTGAACCAGTTCTCCGTGCTCTTCAGTCCGGACAGCAAGCACGTCGCGGTTTCGGGGATCACGCCGGACGGCCTCCGCGTGTACGTGGATGGCTCTCCGGGGCCGGCATTCTCGGCGGTCATCTCGATGCGCTTCGCCGAGGACGGCTCACTCGAGTACCTGGCGCTGGGCGAACCCCGCGGGAACGAGTACGAGATCAGCCGCGTGCGGCACGTTCCGGTCGGGGACTGAGAAGCCGCGACTCGCTAGAACTCCTCGCCCCCGAACGGGAGGTCGACCTCGTCGCCGGCGAAGTCTTCCGAGTCGGTGTACGTGGCGACGTTCTTCCCGCGGAAGACGTCTAGTACAAAATCCTCGCGGAGCATCTCGGGGGCGTGGCCGTCGATGATCTCGGCGTTCACGAGTTCAACGATCTCCTGCTCCTCTTCCTCCTGGAGTTCCTTGAGTAGGAGTAGCGTTCCATAGACGTACTCGCCGCCCTGGATGGAGGCGTAGTGGAGATCCAGCAAGCCGACGCGTTCGCCCTCGAGGTCGACGAGGTGGTAACGCTCCGAACTGGGGGTGCGGACGACACGCTCGAACCTCAACGAGCCACCGATATCGGACATGGCGGTCTCCTATCTATAGAAGTCCCCCATGCGTTCCGCCGGGTCAAGGCGCCTTCCTGCGCGCCGCAGTGAAGATGGTGAGTCTAGTGAGCGTTGCGCGAATGGAGCAGTTCGCGCGGGGTATCGGAGGGCCGCATGGCGAGGGACCCGCTCATCCCAAGTAGGCGCGGGCTTTGCGCCGTATCGAGGGACGTAGCGGGAGGTACCCCAACCGGCCCACGGACGCCACCTGTCTCGCACATGGAGCCGAAGGCACGCTGCTCCACGCAATGGGCCGGTTTGGGGCCCACCGCATTTGGCGGTCCCCCCAATGCCGCCCCTCCGTGCACCATTTCGGAAAGGCTCAGTTGTCCTCCAGCGAAACCACGATCCGCTCCAGTCGGTCCGCCCGGGCCGCGAGTTCGCCGTCCACCCGCACCTCGAAGGCGCCCCGGTCGCCCGTCGCGTCGCCCTCCCACTTCACCGACACGGTGTGGCCCTTGAATGGGATGCGGTCGGCCTCGAAGTGCTCCAGGCCGAAGGGCAATGGGTCCACAACGAGGTCGTCGCCAAGTGAGGGCCGCACGCCGACCACGTACTTCAGGATGAGGTCCACGACCCACGAGTGCTGGTAGTCGTCGAACCCGCGGTAGGTGCAGGGCTCGCCGGTGAGCGGGTTGTAGTGCTCGAAGCAATTCGGGCGGG
>CAZCER010000149.1:0-3444 GCA_964497385.1 uncultured Armatimonadia bacterium
GGACGTTCGTCTGGACGGTGAGGGCGAGGAGGGCGGGGTAGGGCGGCCCTACGCCTCCTCCACTACCACCTCCGGCATGGGGCTTCTGTCGCGGCTCCGGCGCGAGGTGTGTGCGCTCTCGACCTGCGCCGGATCTGCCGCTTCCTCGACATCGACCGTCCCCACCTCACCGAACACGCTCTCAAGCGCGCGCACCGTGTTCGCCGAGAGCGTGCAGCCCCGGAGGACATCGCACCTCATCGAGCCGTATCGAGCCCGGCGCGCCTTGTCGGTGTCGCTCTCGAGGTCCACGAGGAAGTGCCGCACCTCGTCGTCCGTCGCGCTCGCGATGAGCACGCGATCGAAGTCGAAGAGTTCCACCGTCTCGAACCGCGACGGCGCCGCCCGCGTGTGCCAGTTCACGTAGAGGTCCTCGTGGTGGCGCTCGAGATCCCAGTCCGCGGAGCTGTCCACCACCGCGACGACCGGCCCGGCGTGCGCCAGCGTCCGCGAGCTGTTCCCGCACGCGCGGCAACCCCACCACTCGACCGCGCTCTGGAGCGAGAGGCTCTCCGTACGCGTCGCCATGCGGAGGAGGCAGTCCACGCACAGGAGTTCCCCGGGTTGGGCTGACATGCGGGCCAACGTGCGCGCGCCGATGTCCTGAGCGAGGACCTCCGCCGCCTCGCGCGCGCTCCCGCCCGAACGCGCGTATTCCGCCAGGCGCAGCACCCCGCGCCCTTCCATCCGCGCGTACCAGTAGGCCGCGTCGAGGCGCGCCTGGAGTTCGTCGGAGGCGAGCGCCCGAAGGAGTTCCTCGTTCGTGGGCGGTTCGCCCTCGGGCGCCTCGCGCGCGTAGTCACGCACCCAGTCCGGCGCATCGGGGTCCGCGCAGGCCTCGCGGAGTTCGAGCAGACTCGGTCTCGGCGACCACCAGACGAAGCACCTTCGGCGGTCGGGCTCCAGGTTCTTCCTGAGCCCCCCACGCGTGCGGATGGTGAGAGGCGGATCGGCGAGTCCGATGAGCGCGACGATGAGCGATCCGATCAGGAATCCCGTCGCGGGGAGCATCCACCAGGAGGGCTCCTCCTGAATCGGCGTCAGCGCGTTGACGGCGATGCTCCCAACTCCGGCTGCGGCCGCGCCGGCCAGGAGCGCGAGCCAGGAGTGGCGGAGCGGCGCCGTTCCGAGCAGCGGCCAGGCCGTCCGGAGGAGCTTCCGCCAGCCGCGCGCCATCCAGCGCGTGCGGAGAGCAAGGAGTACGCCACCGATCGCGCCGCCTGCGACGCCCACGAACGTGCAGGCGAGCCAGACTGGCAGCCCCACGGTCGTCTCATGCCCGACCGCCAGACCGACCACGGCTCCGGTGGCCGCTCCGGCCCAGACGCCCAAGACTCCGCAGAGCCGGGCCGTCGGAACCAGGGCGTCCGACGACACGGGCGTGTCCGAGACCGCGGCGTAGAGGTCGCCGGCGATCGGCGTGCTGTCGCAGAAGCGCCACTCACGCCAGAACACGCGGCGCCAGTCGTCGCGCGATCGCTCAGTTCTCCTCCGCTTGAACACCTTCCGGAAGTACGATGCGAGTCCCAATCCCACCATCCTCGCGCAGTTCGTGCGTCACCTCGATCAGGCCGGCCGGTGTGGGCACGGCTCCCTTCGCGTGCCGGAGGCCCGCCAGGTTCGGCTTAACGCGCACCCGAGCGAAACCGGGCGCGGTCGGGGCGATCCCCAGCACATGCTCCTGAAGCCACGCCGTCGGGCCGGCGGCCCAGCCATGACACAGGCTGTGGCGCAGGCCCTTGTAGCAGTAGTCCCCGAAGTCGGCGTGAATGTCACGCTTGCCCGCGGGAAGAATCGCGTCGATGCGGCCGGAGTTCTCCATCCAGTCGATCTCGAAGCCCTCCCAGAAGGTCGTCGCGCCCATGTCGAGCATGCCGCCCCAGTAGTTGCGGATCAGGTCGAGGCAACCGGCATGGTCGCCCGCCATGGCGCGGGCCTCGAGCACGTAGTACCCGTAGAAGGTAGAGAGGCCCCGGTACGGGTCGACGGATAGCAGGTCCCGGTTCATCGCCACCGCGTCGGCCGTTCCCGCGAGCACCGCGAGGGCGTTCGCCTGCTTGCTCGGGCTCTCGGGTGGGGCGCATGCCGCCGCCCGGCCGACGACCTCGCGCGTGAGCCGCTCCGCCTCGGTCTCGTCCAGCGCGGCGCAGAGGTCCGCGCCCGCCTGCAGAGCGAGCAACACCAGGGACTGGAGGCCGCAGTCGATCGCGGTCTCGTCGCGGCTGGTGGGCCACTCGAGGAAGCGGTGGCCGTCGAGGTGCTCGCGGCCGTCGGGGCCCACGCAGTCTCGGAGTTGGGCGAGCAGGCCGAGGAGGTACCCGCGTTGCTCGGCGAGATACTCGAGGTTCCCGTGATGGCGGTACCAGTCGAAATGGCAGCGGATCCACCAGAGCGAGTACGAGGAGATGCCGTTCATCCAGTGGGGGAGAGGCGTGTGGTCGCGCACGTAGTCGAGGGTGTCGCACACGACGGACTGCTCGCCGAAGACGTTCGAGATGACCATCGCCTCGGGATGCAGGTCTCCGATCCAGGGCAGCCGGTCGCGCTTGATCCCGTCCCACACGAGGTCCTGCATGCACAGATGCACCGTATGCGCGCCGACCCGCCAGATCTCATTGAGGCGCTCATCGTCGCATTCGAAAGCTCCCAGATAGGGCGCGTCGCGGCGGAGGTGCACGGCCGGAGCGTAGCGGACGTGGATCGCGGTCTCGCGGTCGAGCAGGTCCACGCGCACGAAGCGGAAGCCCGTGTTCCCGTACTCCTGATGGCCCATCCACGGCACGGAGACCTCGAGGTCGTGGATCGTGTGGTCCTGGTTCGGCTCCGACATCGCCTCGGTGACGGACTCCCCGAAGCGGATGCGCACTTTGGCGTGTCGGCCGGTGCTCGTGGTCGGGACCTCGATTCGGACCGCGCCGTGGAGTTCGCAACCGTAGTCGAGAAGCACGGCCGGCGGCTCGTCCGACCCGGTGGGCGAGAGCACGCAGACGGAGTCATCGGGGCTCAGAAGGTTCCGCGGGTCCGTGACCCCGTGCGGGGTGCTCCACACGACGCGGGCGGGTGAAACATAGCTGCGGACGCGGGGGTCGAGAACGCCTTCCGGGATGGGCATGGGGCCTCCTGTGGTTCATGTGGGTAAGTGCCGTTGCCCCTTCGGCCCGCGGGTCCGGGCTCCTGCCCCAGCCGCCTGGGATGGATCCCGACACCGGGTGGGCGACGCGTCCCCGCGTCGCGCCGATCCTGTGTGGCGTTCGGCATGGCCTCCCTCCCCTGGGCCTGAGAACACGCCGAGCCCCGAACCCTCTCACCCCGAGTAGCGGCGGGGTGTGCCGCGTATCGAGGGGCGGCCGAGCCTGCGCCGCGCTCCGTCCCGCTCTCCCTCGATACGCCACTCCGTGGCACTCG